>JBHICF010000019.1:0-16820 GCA_046759485.1 Nitrospiraceae bacterium | reverse complement strand
CGCATTGGCCTCCCGGTCTGTCAGATACCGGTACTCCCCTGGAGCCAATTGACCCAAGGACAACGGACCAAATCGAACCCTGGTCAGTTTGAGGACGGGATGCTCCACTGCCTCGAGCATGCGCTTCACCTGATGTTTGCGACCTTCATAGATGGTGACTTCCAGCCACGAGTTTTGCTCCGCTTTTCTGACCTTCTTCACGCCTGCCGGACTGGTCATGCCCTCCTCTAACCTCACCCCTCGCTCCAACGCTGCTATTTGATCGGCCGTCAGCACTCCTTTGACCTTAATCAGATAGGTCTTTGGAACGTGATAACGAGGATGCAGCAACGCCTGCGCCAACTCTCCGTGATTCGTGAGCAGCATCAGCCCCTCGCTATCGAAATCGAGTCGGCCGACGGGGAACACGCGAAGACGTACGCCGCCGAGTAGGTCGGCGACGGTCGGCCTCCCGGCGGGGTCGTTGAGCGACGAGACATGCCCTCTTGGCTTGTTCAGCATCACATACACAAAGGGCGGAGCAGGCTTCAGGTGACGTCCATCCACTTTCACATGATCTTTGTCCGGATCTACTCGCACGCCCTGCTGGGTTACGACCTGACCATTAACGGTGACGCGTCCCTGCCGAATCATCTCTTCGGCCTTACGCCGCGAGGCCACACCCGCCTCGGCAATGACCTTTTGAAGCCTCACTTCCATGACTCGCTCTCCGCCCGACGTTGCGTGTGCTCGACCCACCTGGTTTCACTCCCACTCGATCGTGCTCGGCGGCTTCGAACTCACATCATAGACCACCCGGTTGGCCCCTCGGACTTCGTTGATGATGCGACTGGAAATGGTGCCCAAGAGTTCGTACGGTAACCTGGCCCAGTCCGCAGTCATCCCATCCAAACTGGTCACCGCCCGGATCGCTACGACATGCTCATAGGTCCGCTGATCGCCCATGACGCCGACTGTGCGCACCGGGAGCAGAACGGCGAACGCTTGCCATAGCTCTCGATACATGCCCGAATGTCTGATTTCCTGGTCCACGATGGCATCAGCCTCCCTGAGAATCCTCAGCCTCTCCCGCGTGACAGGTCCCAATATCCGGATGGCGAGCCCCGGACCTGGGAACGGCTGACGCCAGATCATCTCATCGGGCAATTCCATTTCCTTCCCGAGCTTACGTACTTCGTCTTTGAAGAGCTCCCGCAGCGGTTCGATTAAGCGTAGCCGCATTTTTGCTGGAAGCCCGCCGACGTTGTGGTGGGTTTTAATCGTCGCGGACGGTCCTTTAAAACTCACACTCTCGATGACATCCGGGTACAAGGTACCCTGAACGAGGTAGTCCACTTTCCCAATTCGGCGTGAGAGCGCCTCAAAGTGTTTGATAAAGAGCCGCCCGATGATCTTGCGCTTTCGTTCAGGATCGGCCACACCCCTCAGTGCATTGAGGAAATCGGTTGAACGATCAAGGACGCGCAAGTTCAGTCCGAGGTGGGTGGCAAAAGTCTCCCGTACTTGCGTCGCTTCATCCTTGCGGAGGAGCCCATTGTCGATGAACACGCAGGTCAGCTGGCGTCCAATTGCCCGATGGGCCAATAGTGCGGCGACAGAAGAATCTACCCCTCCACTCAAGGCGCACAGGGCTCTGCCATCCCCGACCTCTTCGCGGATGCGTTGCACCGCTGTCTCCACGTAGGAACTCATGGTCCACGTCGGCCGACACTCGCAGACCTCGTATGCGAAATTTTGAAGGATACGGAACCCGCCAATCGTATGTGCCACTTCAGGATGGAACTGCAGACAGTAGAGGCGGCGTCCGTCCTCGAGTGATTTCATCGCGGCCACAGGAGAGTTCGTCGTGTGGGCGATGGAGCGGAATCCCTGTGGCATCTGTTCAATGCGGTCCCCATGGGACATCCAGACCGTACAGGACGCCGTTGACCCCACGCCCTTGAACAGATCTGATGCATCGTCGATCAGCAGGTCCGCTCGGCCGTATTCCCTCTGGACTGCCGCGTCTACCTTCCCATTCAACAGGTGGGTCACGAGCTGCATGCCATAACAGATCCCCAAGATTGGGATTCCCTGGTCCAAGAGCTCTCTGGAGATCAGCGGGGCTTTCCGGTCGTTGACGCTGGCCGGCCCACCGGAAAGGATCAAGCCCTTGGGTTGATGAGCCCGGATAGTGGCTAGTGGCGTGGAACAGGGAAGGATCAGCGAGTAAACTTGGGCTTCACGGATCCGGCGAGCGATGAGCTGCGTGTACTGAGACCCGAAGTCGAGGATGATAATGCTGTCGTGCCGTGATTCCATGACGGGAGGGACTCTATCGCGTGGTGACACTCAACACTCCCGCCACCTTTGAGCATCCTCTCATGCGGTGGAGACGTGAACAGTGATCCGTCAAAGGGAAATGCGGGAGATTCAACAAGGACACTTCAGAAGGCCGATAGAGAGAGGGACGTTATTCCCAGTCGGTCCGGTAATTCGGTGCCTCTTTCGTGATGATCACGTCATGAACGTGACCTTCCCGAAGTCCAGCAATGGTCTGTCGAATGAACCGCGCGTTGCCCTGCAACTCGGCAATTGTGTGACACCCGCAATAGCCCATCCCGGACTTCACACCCCCAACAAGCTGGTAGAGGACTCCTGCTAGGGTCCCCTTGTACGGCACTCTCCCTTCAATCCCTTCCGGGACCAGCTTGGACTCAGGCTGCTCTGACTGGGCATAGCGGTCTTTTCCACCACGCTCCATCGCGCCAAGTGAGCCCATCCCTCGGTAGACCTTGTACGTGCGTCCCTGGAAGAGCACCGTTTCTCCTGGCGACTCTTCCGTGCCAGCCAGAATCCCTCCGATCATCACAGCAGAAGCACCGGCGGCCAACGCTTTGGTCACATCACCTGAATATTTAATCCCCCCATCCGCGATCACTGGGACTCCGCTCCCAGCAAGAGCCGCGGCGCAGTCTGAGATGGCCGTCAACTGGGGCATCCCTGCGCCAGATACGATGCGTGTCGTGCAGATGGAACCGGGGCCAACCCCAACCTTGACCGCGTCCGTTCCCGCCTCCAGCAGCTCACGTGCCCCTGCTGCAGTTGCGACATTGCCCGCTAGGACCTCGGCTGCCGGATAATTCCGTTTGATCGATTTCACGGCCTCAAGTACGCTTCGCGTATGGCCGTGGGCCGTGTCGACCGCGATGACATCTACGCCGGCCTTGATCAAGAGCTCCACGCGCTGCTCAAAGTCTGCTCCAACACCGACTGCCGCTCCGACGCGCAGTCTCCCGTGATCATCTTTACACGCATTCGGATACTTGATCCGCTTCTCGATATCCTTGATCGTGATCAAGCCTTTGAGCTCGAACTGATCATTGACGACGGGAAGCTTCTCGATCCGATATTCGTGAAGGACTTCTCGTGCCTTCTCCAGACTCGTGCCTTCAGGCGCCGTCACGAGCTTTTCTTTCGTCATGACCTGCGAAACCTTCAAGTCCATTCGGCTTTCGAACCGAAGGTCCCGGTTGGTCAAAATCCCAACCAGCTTCTTTTGTTTGGTGACGGGAATACCCGAGATCCGATACTTCGCCATCAGCTGGTAGACATCCCGAATGGTTTGGTCCGGAGCGATGGTAATAGGGTCGAGAATCATCCCGCTTTCTGATTTCTTGACCTTGTCCACCTCGACTGCTTGATTTTCGGGCGACAGGACGCGATGGATCACACCGATACCGCCCTCACGGGCCATCGCGATAGCCAGGCGGGCCTGCGTGACCGTATCCATGGCGGCGCTGACGATCGGGATATTAATCGCGACGTTCCGGGACACTCGCGTTTTGGTCTCAACCTCGCTAGGTAAGACCTCTGACTTAGCCGGCACCAAGACTACGTCGTCGTAGGTCAAGCCCTCTCGTACGTCTTTATCCAGCATGATCTTCCCCGTTGAGGATAATGCGAGATTCGGGAGCCAGGAACACTCGCTCAAACTGATGCTTGGTGAAATCTAGGTGGAGCGCTATGCAGCTCTGGTGCTTCGCCAACGCCGCTCTCGGACTGGTCACTAATCGGTGGTTATGATCGTTGTGAGTCTGCCGTCTGATCGGTCAAGGAAGCGGCCGCTTCAGCCTCTTCCTTCAAGACTTCTTCCCCTTCCTCCGCCGGCATGAACTGTTGGACCCGAGTGTTCGCGCTGTCTACGACAAACACACTGCCGCGGGCATCGAGGCTGATTCCGTAAGGGAAGTTGAACTGCCCATCGCCGTTACCGAAGCCTCCCCATTGAGTGATAAAATTCCCTTCGCGGTCAAACTTCTGTAAGCGTTGGTTCCCCGTGTCCGTGACATAGACATCCCCGTGAGCATCGATCGCGATACCCCACGGCGACCGGAGTTGCCCGGCCTCCTGAGCCAGCGGATCACTCGCGTGGCCCGGCCCTAGCCCTCCTCCCCACTTACAAAGGAGCTGTGGCAGCACGTTGGTGCTCGTGTCGAATTTTTGGATGCGGTGATTTCCCATATCCACGACATACACCGCCCCATCAGAAGGATCTACTGCGACGCCGCGTGGAAAGTAAAACTGCCCATCATTGCTGCCGAAGCTGCCCCACTGCATGATGAACTCGCCGGTGGGGTCGAACTTCTGGACTCTGAAGTTTGCGCTGTCCACGACGTAGATATACCCGCGGACGCGATCCACTGCGATCCCCCAGGGCGAATTGAACTGGCCCTCTCCATTTCCACGGGACCCGAACTTCATGATGTAGTGGCCGAGCTTTCCGTCGAACTTTTGGACCCGATGGTTATTCGTATCGACGACGTAGACATCACCTTTTGCATCGCATGCGATCCCGGTAGGGTTATGGAAGTTGGCGTTGGCTGCGCCGAAGTTCCCCCACAGGATGATGAAATTCCCGGCACTGTCAAATTTTTGGATCCGGCTGTTGCCATTGTCTACCACAAAAATCGAGTTCTGCTGATCAATCGCTAACCCGTACAGCGGGCTCATGAACTCGCCGCCATGCAGCAGGGAGGCGCCGCGGCCCGCTTTCCCCCATTTAGAGACACAGAGATACCCTGACGTATTGACCAGAATGGTCGCGCTGGCCGGAACGGAGATGTTATTGCCGGCATCCTTGAACCAGACGTAGATGGTCTTTGGGCCATCTCCCGGTGACAGTGTGCAGGGGATCGTGTGGCCGAACTTGTGATCCGGCGTCACTTCCACCCACCCCGGCATGCTCGCCGTAGGTGTCATGGGGTTCTCCGACATGTAGTACGCAGCCACCCCCGTGTCGACATCAGTCGCAGAGATGGTCGCTCTTACATCCGGGGTGTTGGTCATGAACGCCCCGTGGTTGATGATCGCATAGGGGTTCTGAGGAGCTGTGATGTCAATGAGGACAGGCGTGGCCGTCACTTCTTCGGACAGTGGACTTTCTTGACCATCCTCGTACACGGCACTGAGTGCATAATAGTACGGCATATCGTTCGTCAGGCCCGTGTGCACATAGGGACTCGTGACGCCATCAATGCGTGTCCCTGTCTGTGCCGTGACTCCAGTCTCGGTGTGGAAGTACAGGCAATAGGACACCGCACCAGGCACATCCAGCCAGCTCAACGCGATCTCTGTGTCACCGGCTTTTGCCACCACACTCCGAGGCGAGGTCAGCCCCGCAGCCTCCGCAACGTTTGCGGTTGGCTGACTATCCCTTTGGACTTCTTCATCCGTGGGTGCGTACTTGAAAACTCGAGAGTTTCCGCTATCCACCACATACACGAAGCCTTCCCGATCCACCGCGATACCAGAGGCAAAGTTCAACTGGCCTTCGGTGATACCTCGGTTCCCCCACGAACAGAGGAACGTGCCGTTGCCATCGAACTTCTGGATCCTGTGGTTCCCACTGTCGACCACGTACACATTCCCGAGCGCATCACATGCGACGCCCCAAGGCGCTTTAAATTGCCCGGGACCGTTGCCTTCCTTTCCCCACTTAATGAGGAAACTGCCTCTCGAATCAAACTTCTGAATGCGATTATTGCTCTCGTCTGCAACGAAAATGTTTCCAACAAAATCCACCGCAAGCCCGCGCGGGAAGAAAAACGCGCCATCGTAGCTGCCATCGCGACCCCACTTCAGCAGGGACGTGCCGTCAGACTGGAACTTTTGAACCCGGGCGTTGCTTGTATCAGAGACGTAGAGGTTGCCACTGACATCCGTCGCCACACCCCAGGGCACATCAAACTTGCCCATATCTGCACCACGCCAGGCGAAGCCGAATTTCCCCCATGTATGCATGCAGGTGCCTTCAGAATCGAACTTCTGGATACGGTTATTGCCGCTATCGGCCACGTACACTTCGCCGTCAGGTCCCGTCGCCAGCCCTCGGGGGTAATAAAACTGTCCCTCATCAGGGCTAGGCTCACCGCCCCATCGCGCAAGAAACTTTCCTTCCTTGTCGAACTTTTGGATGGAATGGTTGTCCGTGTCGGCTACATAAATATTACCTTCGCGGTCCAATGCGATGCCGGTTGGAGAGCTGAACTCTCCATCATCCACGCCGTACTGTCCGAACCTCATCGCAACAAGGTACGGTCCAGGCACGGCCATGACTTCCTGGGACTCCGGGCTTTCACCCTGTGGGGTGACCACGGTGACGACGTAGTGATAGCAGGTCCCGTTGGCAAGATCATCGTGGACGTACGGTGAGGACGGGCCTTCAATCAGGTTGCCCTTTTCTTTGTTCACTCCGATGACAGGGTTAAAATCTTCCTCCCCAGCGATCGGACGCAACGTATCGGAGAACTTGATCTGCACGCCCTTGGTTGTCTGGAAGTAAAGGTTGTAATACATGGCATCGGGGACGGGCTCCCATGAAATCGTCACTCGGCCATTCGCTGGCCTTGCTTGCACGCCCGTCGGAGCGGGTGGCAGTTCTTCCTCCACCGCTGAGTCTCCGGCGCCCCACTCACCGGGGTTCCCCTCGGCCTTCAACCCAGAAAAATCAGATTCCCACGAGGAGTCCAGTAACCATTCGAGGCTCATAACATTCCTCTCATTCCCTGACTGAGGAGTGATCTAAAAATGAAATATTCTCGCATGTTTCAAGGACTTAGAACGTGCAGTCTAACAAACGCCCATCAAGCAAGTCAAGGCAGGAGGCGACCGAAATGCCCTCGCATTCTAAGGATATGTGCGCGCACTCCGTAGACCAGTGGTGATCCATAATATTGTGGCTCAACTCATGATCCGGTAAGATGCCGCCCGACCCTTTTTACAAGAGAACGGTACGCCCATCCCATGCCTCGACCAACTGTGTACGTGGCCCGACTCCTACCGGAGCCGGTGATGTCGGTCATCAGGGAACGATTCCTCCTGGCCGTCGAGCCTGATCCACAGCCCCCAGCGCGGCCTACCCTTCTCCATGGGATGCGAGAGGCCTCGGCCGTCATTTGCACTCTCACGGAACGAATTGACCAGGAAGCGCTCAACGCGGCACCATCCCTTCGTGTGATTGCGAACTATGCCGTGGGGTACAACAACATCGCGGTCGAGGCGGCACGTACCAGAAGCATTGTCGTCACCAACACGCCCGATGTCCTCACTGAAACGACAGCGGACCTCACCTGGGCTCTCTTGCTGGCAGCCGCTCGTCGCGTGCCGGAGGGAGATGCTCTTGTACGTGCTGGCGCGTGGCCCGGATGGGAAGCCACCCAGCTGCTTGGGAGTGACGTCCACGGCAAAACCCTGGGTCTTATTGGAATGGGCCGGATCGGAAAGGCCGTCGCACGAAGAGCCGCTGGCTTCCAGATGTCAGTTCTCTACTGGAGCCGGAGTCCCCTGGCCCCTTCCTCCCGCGACCCTCAGTGGCGGGAGGCTTCTTTCGAAGAGCTGCTGAGTCAGTCTGACTTCGTGAGCGTCCACGTACCACTGACCGGTGAAACTGAACACCTGCTCGGTGCCTCCGCTCTTCGACTCATGCGGCGGACCGCCTACCTTATTAATACCTCCCGCGGGCCCGTCGTGGATGAAGATGCCCTCGTAACCGCGATCCAGGAAGGCCGACTCGCCGGGGCGGGGCTGGACGTGTACGAACACGAACCCGACGTGACGCCCGCTCTCCGCGCGTTGCCACAGGTTGTGCTTCTGCCTCACCTCGGCTCCGCCACACTCCGCACTCGAATTGACATGGGAATGATGTGTGTCGAGAATATTACGGCTGTCTTGGAAGGCCGTCCGGCACCCAACGAGGTCAGAGTGTAAAGCAAGGACCTCAGAGTCTCCCTCACATTGACCTAATCCTTTGCTCCTGTGGCTGTTCCAGCGACGCGTGGAAGATTTCCCGGTGAGGGCTAATGAAGCGGGAGTTCTCTGAGTAGCAGAATTGACAAGGGGGACGCCCAGGTCATCAACGACTTGAACAGTCCCCCCGAGGTGAGGCTTACAACCAATATATTCGGTCAGCCAGTTGGAGGGTCAACAGTTAGGAGCTGTAACCCAGTGCCTAATGACTCCACTGATTGCTGACAGCGGATCTCCCAACCAGTCTACACCTTCGCCGTTTGGCTCCTTCAGTAGGACAAGGAAGGCAGCTAGGCTGTTTTTAGGACATTTGCTGCTTGGGGACCTTTCGCACCTTGCACAATGTCAAATTCGACATTCTCCCCTTCCTTCAGCGTCTTGAACCCATCGCCTTGGAGGGCAGAGTAATGGACGAAGACGTCCTCGCCGTTCTCAAGCCGGATAAATCCGAACCCCTTGCGATCATTGAACCACTTAACGGTGCCCTTGCTCCTCACACGCCCCTCCTTTCATGAACAGTCCGCTCGGTACATTGGCGAAAATTCGACCGTCCTTGGACTGTCCAACCTTGCTAAACCCTTAAAAAAAAGACCGCAGAAAGGATTCCCTCTCTGCGGCGGATGAAACGGTAAAATCACGCATGTTCATACCGAGAAATGCGGGCATCGATTTAACATAGAGGACACCAACTGTCAAGACATTCTTTATGCAAAGAGGGTTCAGAGAGGGCCAAAGGCGACTGAGAAGCCAGTTCCCCTTCTGCAGACAGCCTGGAGATTTACAAGTGCCTGAAAATCCTTTATATATTGAGACTGCCACCCTTTCCCCTGCCTGAGGCACGGTTGCGTAAGATCCTAGACCGATACATCTTCGCTGAACTGCTTCCTCCGTTTGGGATCAGCCTCGGGGCGCTCTGCTTCGTGGTCCTGACCAAGGAACTCCTACGCCTCGTGGAGTTGCTGGTCTCTAAGGGGGTGGGCTTTCTGGCAGTCCTCGAGGTGTTTCTCCACCTCATGCCATCATTTCTGGTCCTGACGCTCCCTATCGCCGGCATCATCGCCTCAATCTCGGCCTTCAGCCGGCTCTCGTATGACAAGGAGCTGGTCGCCATGCACGCCACGGGGTTGAGCTTACTCCGTCTCTGCCGACCGGTGTTGGTCTTCTCTCTTCTGGTGTTCGGGTTGACGCTCACCTTGTCCCAATGGGGCCAGCCTTGGAGCAACATTTCCTTGAAGCGGCTAGCCCTCAGCCTGCTCCGGGACCAGTTGGCGCTGGCTCTCGACAGGGGCTCCTTCAACGAGCCGATCCGGAACATGGTCATCTACATCCCGGACAACCCGGGGGACGATTCCCGGTCCATCTTCATCTCTGATCAACGCAACCCCGATGAGGGACGCATCATCGTGGCGCGACAGTATAGCCTGTTTAACGATCCAGAGCGTCAGCAAGTGGGTCTTCGTCTCCAGCATGGGGCGATCCACAGTCGGCCCGACCTACTCGACCAGTACCGACGAATATCCTTCTCAACCTATGACCTGAAGTTGAGTCTTAGTCAGACTGCGTATGGACCGGCGAGAAGCCGCCCCTCGCGGAAAGAGATCATTGCCACGCTGGATCAATCCGGCTGGCGGGACACCGACGCGCTGCGTCGACTGATGGAATATTACAAGGACTGGGCATTCCCGATCGCCGCATTGATTTTTGGCATGCTAGGTGTGCCGGTTGGCATCGTCTCAAAACGGTCTGGGCGCATTGGCGGGTTTGCGGTTGGTGTGACCGTCGTCATCGCCTATTACGTGCTCAATGTCCTGTGCGAGTTTTTCGTTACCACCTTGGTTCTGCCACCCTTCGCCGGCGCTTGGCTTCCGAACGCGATCTTTGCTGTGATCACGGTGATCCTGTTCTATAGGATGAGCCGACGGTAACGGACATGACGATTTTGTTTCGATATCTCCTGCGCGAGCATGTCAAGTTCTTCATGATGTGCTTTGCCGGTCTGATGACCATCTATCTGGTCATTGACTTTTTCGAAAAGGTTCGAAAATTTCTGGACCATGACGTGGATCTCTTCATCATGCTTGTCTATTTCTTGCTGAAGACGCCTGGCATCGCGTTTCAAATGGCTCCCCTCGCCATCCTTATGGCAACCCTCCTTACATTGGGGATGTTCTCAAAGAACCACGAGATTACCGCCATGCGAAGTTGCGGAATCAGCTTGTCCCGTGTTGCTGCACCATTTCTTCTCTTCTCGCTGTTTGTCGCACTGGTCTTGTTAGGCTTCAGTGCCGTCATCATCCCGCTTGCGACGACCGAAGGCGAATATATCCGAGACACGATGATTGAAGGCAAGATTCGCCCCCTCCAAGTGAAAGCCAACCGCCCGTGGATTCAACTTGGTAATGGTGTCCTCATGAACTTCGATCTGGTCGAAAACCGTGGGCGCACGATCAAGGGGATTACGCTCTATCAACTTGACTCGGAAGTGACGCTGTCTGAGATCACCGAAGCAAAGGATGCCCGCTATACAGCTCAGGGGTGGACGATGCACGAAGGCACTCGCCGTCGGTTGCTCCCGAACGGCGGGTTCTTGATCGACTCGTTTGAGAGCGAGCCGCTCGATTGGCGGCAAACGCCAGACGATTTCTTCAAATGGCTATCTTCGGAATCGAAAGAGATGACGCTTGCCGCACTCGGGTCGTATGTGGACCGATTGCGCAAACAGGGGTATAAGGTGTCGGACTTCCTGACCGATTATTACGGCCGCATCGCGTTCCCGTTTGTCTGCGTCGTGATGGCCGTCGTCGGCCTCGCCCTCAGCCTCAGGCGGAGCGGACTCCGCACGAGAGGCATGGCCTTGGGTATCGGGCAAGCACTCGCGATTGGATTCCTCTACTGGACCACTCACTCGGTGGGCATTGCTCTCGGGCGGAGCGGGGCACTCGCTCCGATGATGGCAGGTTGGATCGCCAACGTGGTGTTTCTCTCATTCGGCTTCTACATGTACTTGCACGTCAAGCACTAGGGACCTCGGGGGTTGGAACCGGGAATCTAGGAACGTTGTAATGTTGACTGCTTGCAGAGCATAGGGTAAAAGGAGAACAGTGCGAAGTGTTTGACAGATGAGCAGATATGCAAAACGGCACCTACAGATTTAGCCGATGAAAGCACAGGTGGTCATCACTGGCCTCGGTGTGGTCTCACCGATCGGTATCGGGGCCGACCAATTTTGGAAGAATGCCCTGAAGGGGCAGAGCGGTATCACGGCCATCCAGCCCTTTGATGGGCTACCCCTCGAGTCCTATCGGTCGCAAGTGGCAGGCCAGATCGCGAATTTCAACCCGGCCGAGTTTCTGGAGGGGGTTCACGCTGAGCGTGTAGACCGGTACGCCCAATTCGCGCTCGTCGCAGCCAAAGAGGCTATGGGCAGTTCAGGTCTGCGCATGGATCGTGAGCGGCCTCACCGGGTGGGAGTCGTTGTCGGCGCGGGCATGGGCGGAATGGTAATGGGCGAACGCGAGATTGCTCAACTCTACAAGAGCCAGCGGCCACACCGAGTACACCCCAATTTCATTCCTACCATTACACTGAATTCTGCCTCCGGGATCGTCGCGATCGCGCACGGTGCCAAGGGACCCAACCTCACGATTTCGACTGCGTGCTCATCGAGCGCGCATGCGATCGGCCAAGCGCTCATGATGATCCGCGCAGGCCAAGCCGATGTGGTGATCACGGTGGGCGCGGATGCAAGCATCACTCCTTTGGTGTTCGCTGGCTTTTGTTCACTCCGAGCCCTATCGACGAATTTTAATGACGCCCCTTCCAGCGCCTCACGTCCCTTTGACCGAGCTAGGGACGGATTCGTGATGGGAGAAGGGGCTGGCGCGCTGATCTTAGAATCATTGACCCACGCCCGAAAACGGAAGGCCCGCATCTACGCTGAGGTGGCGGGGTATGCGGCGACGAGCGAAGCCTACCATATGGTGATTCCTCGGGAGGATGGCATGGAAGTCGCTACGACGATGCAGTTGGCCTTGCGAGATGCTGGCGTCACGCCTGCACAAGTCGACTATGTCAACGCACACGCGACGTCGACTCCGATCGGCGACGCGGTCGAAGTCAAAGCTCTGCGCCATGTCTTCAAGGCTCGCGCGCAGAAGATTCTCATCAATGCGACCAAATCCATGATAGGCCACACGCTCGGTGCTGCAGGCGCCTTGGCGACGATCACTTCAGCACTGTCTCTTCAAACGGGACTCGTTCATCCGAGCGTCAATTATGAAGACCCCGATCCGGATTGTGCCCTGCCTGGGATCTCAACAAAGGTTCAAGAGCGACGCCTGAAGATCGCGCTGATGAACGCCTTCGGATTTGGCAGCAATAATGCAGCAGTCGTGTTGAAAAAATTTACGTGAACTATTCCGGAGCGAGACATCTGGAACCTGTGATTGGAGGGTGAATGGCGAGTCATTCCGCTCTGGACAACCAGATCCGCGTTGCGCTGGCAGAATACTTGAGGAGGGACGTTGACTCTATCCTGCCCGAGGACTCCCTGCGCGATGACCTCGGATTAGACTCCATGGCTACGATAGAATTGCTGTTCAGGATTGAGGAGGTCTTCGATATCCAGATTCCGGATGAAGACCTCCAGGGCCTTCAGACAGTGGCCGATGTCATCGCTTATGTGGAACGCCGAACGGCCACTGGGAATGCCAGCCGGCTTGCCAAACCTGCCTCCAAGCGCCTGCAGGCGAAGAATAAGGGATAGACCATCATGCCCCCCCAGCCTGAATCACAAGCCATCCGATTGGACGAGATCGCGAAGACAGTGGCCGGACAGGTCGTCGGCTCACCCGATGTGGTGACGACCGGCGTGTCCAGCCTGGAGGAGGCGCGCCCTGGCGACCTGAGTTATATCGAAGGAGATCGATTCATCAAGACGGCGCTCACGTCTAACGCCTCGGCGTTCATCGTAGGCCGTCCCATTGCCGAGATCACACGTCCTCAGCTGGTCGTGCGCAACCCGAAGTATGCGTTTGCAGAGATCGTCCAGCGATTTTTTGTCCCTTCTTATCGGGCCCGCGGTGTTGCAGCACAGGTCGCACAGGGAACGGGTGTGGAGATCGGGGCCGATGTATCGATCTGGCCTTTTGTGACGATTGGCGATCGAGCCCGGATCGGTGCCCGGGTGACACTTTATCCCGGGGTGTTCATCGGGGATGACTGTCTGGTGGGCGACGACTCCACGCTTTATCCCAATGTCACGGTCCTTCACGGCTGCACCATTGGTAACCGGGTGACGATCCATAGCGGAACCGTCGTCGGCAGTGACGGCTTTGGGTACGTCCAGCAAGACGGACGTCACCACAAGATTCCGCAGGTCGGCACGGTTGTGATCGGGGACGATGTTGAACTCGGAGCCAATGTGACGGTGGATCGCGCCACATTCGGTCGAACAGTCATCAAGCGAGGCACCAAGGTTGATAACCTGGTCCAGGTTGCACACAACGTGTCGGTCGGGGAGGATTGTATTCTCGTCGCACAGGTGGGCATCGCCGGAAGCTCATCTCTGGGCAACCACGTCGTGGTCGGTGGACAAGCCGGTATTTCTGATCACGTCGAGATAGGTGACCGTGTGATGATCGGAGCGGGGTCAGGCGTGCACCGGAATCTCAAGGGGGATCAGATCGTTTCCGGTATGCCAGCGATGCCGCATGCTGTCGCCCTTAAAGCCCAGGCACTCATCTCACACCTGCCCGAACTTCGGCAGCACTTGCGAGATCTGGAAGAACGGGTTCGTCAGATGGAAGCTACGTCCCGATCACCGCGCAAAAAGAGCCGGACTGCAAAGTAAGCCTTCATTTACTTCTTTACACCCCGCGTCGGCGGTGCGATCACACCCCGCCAAAAAAACGTCTTTGCCCAATAAAATCCAGCCCAAGGCATGAAAAATGCGACCACGCCATCCAGCTGACCTTCCAGCCAACTCACCATGGCCGCTCCAAGGAGCGTGGCGATACCTAACGTGTAAAAAAGTGGTACCAAATTCTGCCACTTATGCTCGACTGCTGGTGAGATCAGATCCTTTTTGGGCCTCTTGAGTGACGACCGCGAGTAAAGTTTCATTCGCCCAGCAAAATGCTCGGGATGCTCGCGTAGGAGGTACTTGTGGTACCGGGTCTGGCCCCACCCTAACACCCCACCGAGTAGGAGCAGCAGCGTAACCGCCAGAAATGCCTGAAAACTATACGTGTCGACCACGAACTGATAAATGAGAGCGCCGGCTCCTGCCACCATGCACACCAGCCCGAGCAGACTTGATGGGAAGAGGATATGAGTCCTGACATACTCCCGAGCTTTTTCGTGTTCCCCTTCAAGACGCTTTGCTGTAACGAGTTTGGCCATGAAAAAGTCAGCTGAGCTTTACGAGATCGGCATCTGAATGGTCATTGGCCATCAGGAGGTGGTTCTGACTCGCTGTTATGATCCTTGGCTGCCACACGGTACGCCTCCCCCGCCCAAGCACCTAAGTCAAGCAGTTGACAGCGCTTAGAGCAGAACGGACGCCAAGGATTATCCTCCCACGCCCGCACGCGTCGGCAGATTGGACATCGCGTCGTCATGAAAAAGGATTATAGCAACCGCGTGAGAGGTTGTGAACACAAGCTTCGTCGAGAATGGCCAGGCTCGTGCTCAACTTCAATCCAGTGCGTTGGTTTATGAGCACTACCGCCGAAGCCCGAGTGTCCGCCGCTGCTTTTCATGGCCCAGCAGATTTTCCGCAACGCGGGCCTGCTCACGCACCGATTCAATTTACCGGACGGGCTTCCAACAGGTCGGCCAGACGTTCACGACAATCATCGGCGCATTAATCGCTGGGTTCGACCTCACGCGTGATGTCCCGTCACATCATACTGTCCACAAAAATTGTGAGTGTGTTGTGTAAAAACATGTGTACGGATGATGGCCGTTCAGTTCGTCCGCTGCTACTAGCAGACTGCCTAATTAATAGGCTTGAAACACGTTAGCTTTTCAACGACTTGAGTCACTTGTTACCGCACATCTGAACCACCACTGTATACGGGGGTCCAGAGGAAAGCATCACGTTAAAAGAGAGATTCAATCAGTCGACTTGAGCAATCTAGCTTCAACACTTGACTCACCAACGGCCCAGTGATTTCTCCGAACATTCTGTGCGGTCGCTGTATCGCAACATGGGTCGGTCCACTTCTGATCGAGACGCGACTGCCACCGCGTTTATCCCAGTTCCGGTTGCGCAAGGCAGGTCAGTCCTTCTTTACATCCCTTTCCCAGAGGTACTCCGGTTCCCCTTGCGTCTTGCTGACCCATCGGGCCAGGACATAGAGGGCATCACTCAAGCGATTCAAGAATTTCATCGTGGCGGCGTCGACGCGCTCTTTTCGAGCCAGCTGCGTGCAAACCCGCTCGGCTCGCCGACAGATCGTCCTCGCCTGATGGAGAAGCCCGGAGATCTTCCCACCCCCGGGCAGGATAAACTCCTTCAGCGGGGTCAACTCCTTTTGGCACTCATCGATTAATTTCTCTAAATGTCCGACATCCTTTGCGGTGACTTGCGGCATGTTCTTGAATACCTGTCCTGGTGCGGTTGCAAGGAGACCTCCGAGGTCAAAGAGCTTGTTCTGGATCCACTTGAGCTCATGCTCTAGTCGGGCCGCTTTTGGATATGTCTCAGTCGAATCGGCATTCCAGGCCCTTACCACTCCGAGAGCAGCGTTCAGCTCGTCCACAGTGCCGTACGCTTCAACCCTGAGGTTGTCTTTCCAGACCTGCTGGCCTCCGGCCAGCCGAGTCTTCCCCGCATCGCCGGTGCGCGTGTACACCTTTGTGATCCGCATTGCTGCCCCTCCGTCTCAACTAGACAAATCGAACGTTGACTGAGACATACCTGAACGCTTGCAGAGCACGGGCCAGATAATCTCACCTCTCTCTTTAAAGGCCTTCAGCCGGCGGCTCCAAAGTATATCGAAAGCGACGGGGCTAGTGTAACTATCCCAAGCACGCTGTAGGATACTAGGATGATCCAGCCGAGAAAATCTCCGGGAATGCGGAGCTGCCGCGCAATTATCGTGGAAAGGCTTCAAAACGATAGTTGATGCCTCCGTAGGCAGAGATGGTTGGAGCGGGCATGACACTAATTTCACCGGTGAAGTCGTTTACCGATCCAAACGTAGAATACTCCGAGTTCAAGATATTGATAATTGACAAGAAGGCACCCAATCGGCCCCCTGGGACATGTCTCTCATACGCGAGGCGCCCGCTTAACACGAAATAGTCAGAAAGACGGGGAAAAGAATTAGACTCGTCGAATAGGAGGACTTGCTCACTCACATACAGGCCATTGATGGAAAGAGTTAATCCTTCAATCGGATAAAACTTTCCAGCAAAGCCGAGTCGATTTTTCGGCACAAGCGGCAAGGTATCCCCATCCCGAGCTATCTTCGTCGGAGAAAAAATCACATCGCCCTGAAGCTCTGCCTCCGTGTAGGTATAGTTTA
>JBHICF010000018.1:0-17162 GCA_046759485.1 Nitrospiraceae bacterium | reverse complement strand
CTACCGGGACTGTCCTGTCGAGTCATATCGCCCGGCGGTACGGGCTGGAAGGGCTTCCCTCCGATACGATTCGGATCAAATTCACCGGATCAGCCGGTCAATCCTTTGGTGCGTTCCTTGCCCGCGGGATTACGTTAATGCTTGAAGGTGAGTCGAACGACTATCTGGGCAAGGGGCTTTCAGGGGGAAAGGTCATCGTGGTGCCTCCTCGAGATGCGACCTACCTGCCAGAGGAAACGATCCTGATCGGCAACACCTCGCTCTATGGCGCCACGCAGGGCGAGGCGTACTTCTACGGGACTGCGGGTGAACGGTTTGCCGTACGTAACAGTGGTGTGCGAGCAGTGATCGAGGGCACTGGTGATCATGGTTGCGAATACATGACCGGTGGCGTGGTGGTGGTGCTGGGGAAAACCGGTCGAAATTTTGCCGCTGGTATGTCCGGTGGGATTGCATTTGTCCTCAATGAAGATGGCGAGTTCGCTTCGCGCTGTAATACGGGGATGGTCGAGCTTGAATCGGTCGTCAGTGTTGAGGACGGGCAGACATTGCGGCAGATGATCGAGGCCTATCTGGCGTATACCGGAAGCCGTAAGGCAAAAGCGATTCTCGATGCCTGGGAGTCCATGATTCCGAAGTTTGTGAAGATCATGCCGACCGATTATAAGCGCGTGCTGGCCGAGCGCAGAGCAGCGGCTGCGAAACAGCAGGCACACAAAGAGAAGGAGATGGTCCCGCATGGCTGACCCGAAGGGATTCATGAAGTATGCCCGAGAGGGGCCCCAGCGACGTCCCGTCGAGCTGCGCATCCAGGATTGGAACGAATTCTATGAGCCGATGGCGGAGGAGAAGCTCAAGGCGCAGGGGGCGCGTTGCATGGATTGTGGCGTGCCGTTCTGTCAGAGCCACAACGGCTGCCCGGTCGTCAACCTGATTCCCGAATGGAATGACTTAGTGAACCGGGGCCGCTGGAAAGACGCCCTGAAGGCCCTCCACGCAACGAATAATTTTCCCGAGTTCACCGGTCGGCTCTGCCCGGCTCCCTGCGAATCGGCCTGCGTGCTCGGCATCAACGAGCAGCCGGTATCCATCCGGGTGATCGAATGGAACATCATCGACAGGGGGTTCGATGAGGGTCTCGTCCAGCCTATCCTGCCGGTGACCAAGACCGGTAAGACGGTAGCGGTTATCGGATCCGGACCCGCAGGGCTGGCCGCAGCTCAACAACTCGCACGAGCGGGCCATCAGGTCACGATGCTCGAAAAAGCTGACCGTATCGGTGGGCTGTTGCGCTATGGCATCCCCGACTTCAAGATGGAAAAGTGGGTCATTGACCGTCGACTGGAACAGATGCGGGCTGAAGGGGTGGAGTTCACGACTAATGTGAATGTGGGAGTCGATGTGGCTCCCGCAGGCTTGCGCCGCCAGTACGATGCGATTTGTCTGGCGATGGGGGCCGAGCAGGCCCGAGAGCTGCCTGTGCCCGGCCGTGAGCTGAGAGGGATCCATCTGGCGATGGATTACCTCACCCAACAGAACAAGCGCAACGCAGGGGATACGATCTCCCAAGAGCCGATCACGGCCAAGGGCAAACGGGTTGTGATCATTGGCGGCGGTGATACCGGGTCTGACTGCCTCGGGACGACTCATCGCCAGGGCTGCACGGAAGTACATCAGTTTGAACTGCTCCCGGAGCCCCCACCGGAGCGAGCCGACTCCACCCCCTGGCCTCTCTGGCCAATGCAGCTGCGTAGCTCACATGCGCACGAAGAAGGCTGCGATCGACAATGGAGTGTTTCCACTACGAAGTTTTCCGGGCGGAACGGTCATGTCACCAAGCTCCACGCTCAGCGTGTGGCCTTTGAGCAGGGCAAGTTTACCCCTATACCCGGAACCGAGTTTGAAATGGAAGTGGACCTGGTGCTCCTTGCCATGGGCTTCACTGGGCCGGTCAAGCAGGGGCTCTTGGACGGGTTGGGAGTGAGCTACGATGTCCGTGGGAATGCAGCCGTCGACCAGGACTATATGACTAGCATCCCGGGCGTCTTCGCCGCCGGCGATGTCAAGCGCGGCGCCTCGCTCATCGTGTGGGCCATCGCTGAGGGTCGCAAGATGGCAGCTGGTGTCGAGAAATACCTCAAAGCAGGGTACTCATCCCGCCACTCTTCCTGAGCGCCCCCCCGCTGATATCCGAATTCTCCGTCCAACCGCCAGCGGCACAGCATTCCTTGCCATGATTAGACCTTTCCTTTTGCCTTGAGTGCCTTGCTGATCTCGGCGATGAGCCGACGCTCGATCTCAGCGGTTTCCTCAGGGCCGGCCGCGAGCGCACGATTTCCTTGGGCGACCTTCTCAAAATCTGCTTTGACATCGACGCGGGTCTTTTTGGACGAGAGCCGTTTAAGCGAGACGACGTACTGATTTCGAAAACCCGTCTGTTCCAATGATGAAGGAGGGGAAACTTTTCTGGTCGTGACGAAGACGGAAGTTTTTTCCGTTGTCACGCTCACCTGGAGCGTATAGCCGTTCCGAGCCAGCGCTTTCTCGATGGCTGCGCCGACCACTTTGATTGGCTGAGCGAACTCTTTGGTCTGGCCGCCCTTCGTTCGCACCTGGAGGGTGGGGATGGCTCTGGCCTGGCGTTCGGCGAGTCGCCGATTCTCCGCGGTGAGTTTTCGATTCTTCGAAATCTGGCCCGAGAGCTTCGTGGTTTGTGCTTTGAGATCAGCGGCGACGGTCTCGGTCTCCGTCTTCGATTCCCGAAGTTCTTCGTTAAGGAGATTGATCTGATCCTGCATGACCTTATTTCCGTCTTGCAGCGACGCGATGATCGACTCAAGTTTCCCGATCTGTTCGCGAAGCTGCTTGTTTTTGTTGATGAGCGGAGACTCATCAGGTTTGCAGCCGATGGCCAAGAGGGGTAGACAGAGCAGGAGGAGTAATCTGGCTCCAGGCCCTACCGCGTGACGAATCATCCGTGAGTCGAGAGGCATCATAGGGCCCCCGTGGGTGTCAGTCTCGTGGCGTCCGAGATAGAACGCGCGCGTTTGGCATGGTGCGGAGCAGAATGTCAGGCGGGATTCTAGGGCTGTTTGGCGTTGAATGCAAACATCATATTTGGCAGAGGCATGGAAGGTCGCCAGATTGACCGTTGCGCTGGGGCAGGATATGCTCCACCCTATGCGTGTCCTCCTTGCTCGCGGCCGGACTTGGGCCACCGTCGCCATGGTTCTACTCACCTCCGCATCAAGCGCTGTCGCGCTGGACCAATTGGATCCACCCCTCGAACGTGTGCCGCAGGAGGAGTACCAGATTTATGATCGAATCATTCAATCCAAGTTTCTCACGTCGCAGACACGCCTTGTGATGATCAATCGCCTGACCGTGAATGCGTTGAGACCCGACCTGCCTCCGCCAACCGTCGCATTTTTTCATGAGCAAAACTTCTTTCAAGGTAGATTGCAGGAGGATGTGGTGGTCGATTTTGTCTTCAAGGCGCGACGCCACGCCCGTTTGGAAGCTCGCTTTGATTTAGGCGTGCACTACCGATTCTACTCCGATGGGGCGTCGGAAGAGCCGAGTGTCTTCCTCGCGCCGATTCCAGCCGGGCTTTCAGTAGGGTTTGACCCCACCACCATCGGTGTGCTGGCGTTTTCGCGCGTGGGATTCAATACGCGTGAGAACCAGGCGCTAGCCTATGTCGAGGACCGTCGACCGGACGGCACCGGAGCGGGGTTTCTGATCTTGCTGCATCGCAGCGGCCCGGAATGGACGCCGACGGACACGGAAGTATTGTGGAGCTTGCGGTAACCAGACATCTGGAGTGAACGTTTGGTTGGCGAGGGGATCGCATGGGTCTTCTTTGGATGAGACAGGGCCTGCCAGTTGAGCCTACTGTGCCCGTCGCCCGATGAGCCAGGGCCAGAGAACGAGAGCTGATATATGGACACCATGATCCGCAAAACTTTCCCAGTCCCTCCCCTGTACTGCAACTGCTCGATACTCGGGGATCCGGTCACCAAGGAAGCGATCGTCGTGGACCCGGGCGGCGCCCATGAACAAATCTTGCGAGAAGTTGAAGCGTTAGGCTTGAGGGTCGTGGGCATTGTCCACACCCATGCGCACTTCGATCACTTCCTGGCCTCTGGCGAGATCAAACGGGCGACGGGCGCGAGTCTGTCTCTTCATCCAGATGATCACAAGCTTTGGGAGCTGCTGGAGACCCAGTGCAGTCTCTTTGGCGTGCCGTACGCGCCGGTGCCACTTCCGGATTATTGGCTTCGTGACGAAGAGAAGATCATCCTCGGGGGTCTGGAAGGCGTGGCATTGCATACGCCTGGCCATACTCCTGGGTCTATGAGTTTTCACTTTCCTGCGGAGCAACTTCTGCTCTCAGGGGATACCTTGTTCCGAGGGGGAATCGGACGGACTGATCTGTGGGGCGGGGACTATCGGGCGATCGAGCAGTCGATTCGAGAACGACTCTACACGCTGCAGGAATCGACGTGGGTCGTCACAGGCCATGGGCCAGAGACGCAGATCGGACTCGAACGCGATTCGAATCCCTTTGTGCGTGGGTAGGTCTGGCTATGGAGCCGTTCATGCGCGATTCGTTCCGCTTGGTTCGTAGAGGGTGCGAAGCATCAACGTACTGCTGAGGGAGGACACCATGAAAGGTCTTGGAAGGCTCGTGGTATTGTGCATGGTGGTGGGAGGCTACTGTATTCTATCGGCCTCCTCCTCTCTGGCTCAAGACGAACACGTGAAGATCGATGACGTGGAAGTGCGCCTGTCAGACCATGGTCCGGTTGTTCTTCTCAAAGCGGAAGATAAGGAAGTCCCGATCTACGTGGATCCAACCGTGGCCGGTTCAATTCAAGGTGCTCTGTCGGGACTCAAGACAAAACGCCCGCTTTCTCACGATCTGATGCATTCGATCTTGAAAGCATTCAACGGACGAGTCACCCGAGCCGTGATCACGTTGAAGGAGGGGATTTATTATGGAGCCCTGACGGTGGAAATTCAGGACGTCTCGAAGGTGTTTGACAGCAGATCGTCAGACGCAATCGCGCTGGCGATCCATTCACGGGCGCCCATCATCGTAGGCCGAGATCTGCTGGAATCGGCTGGAAAATCGGAGGAGTCCTCAGACTCGCTGACCCTCTAGCCAGAACAACCTCTGGCAAAGGGGTCACTGCATGGCCTTCGCCAAGGCGTTAGGGTTCGACCACGATGTCGACATAGACCGGCAGGCTGTCCGCGCCCCCCTTCACAAAACCCTCCCGTGCGTACCCCCCCTCCGTGACCTGCAGCTTGAAGCGGAACAGTCGACTCTCAAAGAGATCGGGTGCCAAGAACGAGGCCTTTGGCATGTTGGGGTCCAGCAGCGCGACTTTGCTTCCTCGCACCTGACTCCAGGTGTAGAACAATGCTCCCCCTTCGGGATCTCGGCTGTTCAATCCATTGAGGACCACGCGTTTACCGCCCCTCACGGTTCGGTTCTTGCCGGCGTCTGCGATCGGTGGCTGATTCGGTTCATCCTGGAGTTCAACCTCCACATCCAGCGAGGACTGCCTCCCGCGGTTCGTCACTGTAATGGTGGCTCGACCGTTCCCGACCATTCGAAACATGCCGTCCGGGAGAACCTTCATCACCGTTTCGTCGGAGGACGCATAGGTGCTCCCTGTGGACGATGGCCTGATGGATCTCACAACCCCGTCGGCAAAGACGCCGACCACCGGAAGCTCGATGATCTGCCCCAGAGCATTCACCTTGTCATAAGCGGCAGTTTGTCCCCCTCGCCCCAGGCGTAGCGGCTTCTCTGTCTCGAACTCGATCGATGTAAGTTCGGCCTCGGGTTCGACCCGTACCAGAATTTCGTCGAACGCGGCGAGGTCCTCCAGAGGTCCGCGCGGGTATTTCCCTACGGCGAGCAATCTCGTAGTGCCGATCGCCTCTTTCGGGACGAGGAGCTGTCCGCCGAACGGCGGGTCATTCTCGGGCGTAGACACCAGGGCTGCAACCGCGACTACGGAGGCGCCTGTCCCCCACAGCGTACTCGCACTCCCTTTCTGCCAATATTTCTCGTCGGCAATCTTGCTCTCAGGCGCGGTTCCTGAGGCATCGGATTCTTCCTGTTCCACGAGGGTGTCGCCGTGTTCGGTATACCAGAAAAAACGTACCTTCTCGACGCCGGTGTCCTTTCCAAGATCCACCTTGGCTGTGATGGTGTCGCCGGCCTTGAGCGTGTTGTTTTCCCCAGGTGACAGAATCTTGATGGCCAAGGCATGCTCCGCGAACAACACGACCGAACACAGCACGCTGAGCAGGGTTCCTAGAAGGATCACTCGACATCTGCCTGTCATAGCTGCACTCCCTCGCGAAACTTGGTCTGTTTGTCCAGCCAAGTCGGCTGGGTCATCGCTCCAAGTGGAACGGGACATCAGTGAGGATCACTCGTTCCTTGAACAACACGGCACCCTTGAGCATCAACGCCCGCTGATTATGCAAGATATTCTGCCACCACCGCGCCGGCAGGATCTCGGGCAACACCACCGTGACCCAGCCATAGGGATCCTTTCGCAGCAACTCTTCGACATATTCTAGCAAGGGAGGGAGCACGGAACGATACGGGGAGGGAAGGACAGTCAAGTGGACCCCGCATCCCCACTGTGCCCACTGGATCTGGATCCTCGCCGTCTCCTCCTTGTCGACATCGACAAGAACCGCCCGGATGTCCGTTCCCCGGCCCCGCGCGTAGTCCACCGCCCTTATGACGGCGCGGTTCACCCCGCTGATTGGAATGATCACCGTGTTCCGCCTGGGAAGGGGAGGCCGATGATCCCGCTGCAAAGAGACCTGCTCCGCGACCGCCAAGTAATGCGAACGCACCGAACGGAACCAATATATAAAGATCGGGATCAGGCCGAGAACAATCCAGGCTCCTTCCAGAAACTTAGTGACGGCAATGATTATTGTCACCAGGCCCGTCACCAGAGCGCCCACGCCATTGAGCGCGAGCTTCTTCCGCCAGTGCGGGCCTTTCTTAACCAGCCAGCGGCGGACCATGCCCGACTGTGAGAGCGTGAAGGAGATGAATACGCCCACAAGGTACAACGGGATCAGCGAGTGTGTGTCGCCGCGGAATAAGAGGATCAGGAGGCCCGCGAGAACACCCAGGATGAGAATTCCGTTAGAGAAGACCAGGCGATCACCAAAGGCAGCCATCTGGTGGGGCATGTAACCATCACGGGCCAGAATAGAGGCCAAGCGGGGAAACCCTGCAAAACTGCTGTTGGCGGCCAGGATCAGGATCAACATGGTGGCTGCCTGGACAAGATAATAGAACGGACCTCCTCCGAACGTTGCGCGGGCTAGCTGCGACAGCACGGTCTCATCTGGCCGTGGCGTGACGCCGTACTGGTAGGCGAGCACCGAGATTCCAAGGAATAGGGTGGCAAGAATGATTGCCATGGCGGTCATCGTGATCGCTGCGTTCCTGGATTCCGGGCGCCTGAACGCCGACACGCCGTTCGAGATGACCTCCACGCCTGTGACAGCCGCGCACCCTGCCGAGAAGGCACGGATCAGCAAGAATAGGGTCAACCCATCCAGGCTTGAGGTCCCGGCAGCCTTGGTATCAGGCGAGATCTCCAAACTCGCTCCCATAAGGAGCTGAACTGCACCAACCACGAGCATCAGCACAAGTGCCCCAATAGCCAAGTAGGTTGGCATGGCGAAGATACGGCCCGATTCGCGGGTCCCACGCAGGTTGATGATCACAATAAACACAATAGCGCCAATGCCCAGGCCCACCCGAAAGGGGAACAGCGTCGGAAACGCCGAAGTGAGGGCAGCCACACCGGCAGCAACACTGACTGCGGCCGTGAGCACGTAGTCGATCATGAGCACGGCCGCAGCGGTCAGCCCTGGCAGCTCGCCGAAATTCGTTTTTGCGACTATATAAGCACCGCCCCCTTCGGGATGCTCATAGATGATCTGACGGTAGGACAGTGTGAGGAATGCCAGGAGCAGGACAATCATGAGACTGATCGGGATGGACCAGGCCATGGCGGCTGCCCCAATCACCACAAGGACAATCAGAATCTCTTCGGTGGCGTAAGCGACGGAGGAGAGAGCATTGGAGGAGAACACGGCTAGCGCGAGGCGCTTCGAGAGTCGCTCGTCACCAGCCTGCGTTGTTCTGAGTGGGTTCCCAACCAGCAGGCGCTTCAGTACCATACGATGTTATAGTATCTCATAGAATTGGCCGCAGCGGTGATGACTTATTTATTTTGGAACCGTCTGAATCCTAAGGCTCCTGGTCGACCAGGCGACAGCCTTGCCGTGATTTCCGGGGGTTGACAGAGCAGATCGACTTCAGTATCGTTACCCTTTCCTCGAGGTTGCGCCATCATGGCCTTCCACCGCGTTGCTGCGGGTTGGTCGATTCTGATGGTTTTTTCACTTTATCAAATTGAGAATAGCTGACTCGCGAATTTCAACGACACCTGTTCATTTACTCAGAATTATTCTTGAAGGAGGCCGGATCATGCATCGCCCACAGAATACTACCCCACAGTTTCCCTTACTCCTTGCAGTTC
Source organism: Nitrospiraceae bacterium (assembly GCA_046759485.1). Lineage (GTDB taxonomy): Bacteria > Nitrospirota > Nitrospiria > Nitrospirales > Nitrospiraceae > JBHICF01. The sequence goes on along the minus strand of JBHICF010000018.1, from coordinate 8,559 downwards.
TCGCAGCAGGAGCCTTCTCTTTTGCTCCGTCCTTAGCGAAGGCGGAGAGTTCACCCTCACCTGCCACCGTCCAACAGACCTCGATGTCCAGCCAGGCACTGCCCGGGTGGGCTGAAGAGCTCAAGGGGCAAACGATCACCGAAAACGCGATCGAAGGACGGCCTGAGCGCGCAGCCTTGGTGGATCTACAGCATCAACGTATGATGGAGCAAATGCAGAAGGAAATGAACCACCGTGGGAGCAGCGGTGGAGGCTTCAATTCCATGTCGATGATGCATCAGTATGGCGCTGGAGGCGCGAATGCTCTGTTGGCCTCCAATGCAGAGGTGGAACCTGTCTCTCAAACGGCTGGGCGCTGTCCGGCTACCGCGCCTGTAAAGCATTACGACATTTCAGCGATCAACGTCGAGATCTCCCTCAACCAATGGCTCGATTTTTACCCTGGCTATATGTATGTCCTGACAGAAAATCTGGAGAAGGTGCGCAAAGAGGAAGCCAAGAACGCGGCCGCGCGTGAGAAGGAAGGACATCATGACCCAGGCGGCGTGAAAAACGGCTTGCAGGATCAATGGATTCAACCGCTCGTGATTCGTGGAAATCAGGGCGACTGCGTGAAGTTCACGCTCCACAACAAGCTCGAATTTGGTGAAGAAGCGAGTCTGCACATCCATGGTTCCACCATGGTCATGAGCAAGACCGGCCAGCCCGCCACGACCACGAATCGGGATGCCGTGGCAGAAGAGGGGAAGACAATCGAGATGGAGTGGTACATCCATCCCCTTACCCAGGAAGGTGGGCGACAGTTCCATAGCTACAGTAACGACCGAGAACTGACGGTGATGGGGCTCTTCGGGACCTTCGTGGTGGAACCCCGGGGCTCAGAGTACCTGGACCCTCTCGGGACCGGACCGGCGACCCCGATGGCTAGCGGCTGGCAGGCGATTATCAAGAACGGCACCGGACCAGACTTTCGCGAGTTTGTCCTGATTTACCATGAGGTCGGGGATGAAGCCTTTCGTCCGGTCAACAAACATGGGGACTTCCTCCCCCAGCGCGATCCATTGACGGATGCGTATCGGCCGGGGGCTCGGGCGCTGAACTACCGGAGCGAGCCGTTCGGAATCAACAACATGCACGTGCAGCATGAGTACTTTGGCTTTGAAGACGAGTCAATGGCGTACAGCGGGTACACGTTTGGTGACGCAGGGACAACCATCCCACGGAGTTACTTGGGTGATCCAGCCAAGTTCAGATTGGTTCATGGCGGTTCCGAGGTCTTCCATTCCCACCACCCGCATGGTGGAGCCATTCGTTGGGCCAGAAGCCCGCGCGCGATCGATCAGATGCCACTCTGGCACAAGGGCCAGAATGGTCCGCTGAAGTACCCGTTGATCCGTGCCAAATCGGACCGTGTCGACGTCGAAGTGATCGGTCCTTCCGAAGCCCTGGATCTGGAGACGGAATGCGGCTCAGGCCTCTGCCAGTACTTGGCCGGTGATTTCCTGTTCCACTGCCACGTGGCACACCATTACGTCGCGGGGATGTGGGGATACTGGCGGGTCTACAACACGCTTCAGGTTGGAGATTTCCACAATGATGTGATGCCGGACCTGAGGGAGCTTCCGGATCGGTCGGGCCGGATCCTCAATCCCGTGACCTCGGACAAACTGATTGGTACAACGGTGGATTGGTTTGGGAAGAAGTTTAAGATTGTGAAGAAGGGGAAGAGCAACTGGAAGTCGAATCCGGCAGTCGTCACGTTGTTCGACTGGGTCGAGATGCAGCTTCCCACGAGGGGAAAGCCGGGTCACGCATCCGACGAAAAAGGACAGATTATTGCGTACGATGCCACGGTCTTGGATTGGGTCTGGGAAGGCAATCGTGCGATGAGCGAAAAGGAGGCGACGACTCCGAACCCCAAATACCATGCGAAATGGCAGAATGGGTACAAGCCAGGCAAGCGCCGGCCAATTTTCTTTGAGCCGAGTAGCGGCAAAGTCGCCTGGCCGTGGATTACACCCCACTTCGGCAAGCGAGCCCCATTTGCCCCTGATCGCAACCCAGCTCCCTGGTTAGAGATGATTCATCTGGATGAGGATGGGAATCGATCAACCGGGCCCGCCAAGCCAGGTGAAAATGGCCGCTGGAGCCTGTGCCCGGAGCGTGCGGGATCCCAGGTGTACAATGTGCACTTTATCAAGCTCCCGATCGAGCTCGCGGCTAAGCAGGGCAACGAGCCGGCGATCGTCGACCCGAACGGATTGCTCTATGTGGCTCATGAAGAAGAGGAAGCGATCCGGGCCAATAATGACCTCAAAGTCCCGTTCGTGTTCCGGGCCAACATCTATGATTGCATGGATTGGATTCTGACGAGTGAGTGGCCAGATGACGATGTGACGAACTTCCAATCCTCCAAGATCAATACTCACTTTCATTTCGTGCAATTCGACAACCAAGCCTCTGACGGCGTGATCTCTGGGATGTCGTACGAGCAATCGGTGCGCCCCTTCATCACGTTCGAGAAAAAGAAGAAGAAGGGCTTGCCGGTCCCAATGAACGCCAAGTTTACCAAGGCAGCCAAAAAGGGGCAGAAGACGATCTCCGTGACGAATGCGAAGCAATACCACGTTGGAACAGTGATTCTTGTGGGGGCGGACAATGTGAAGGGATGGGAAGTGCGACGCATAGCGAGGATCAAGGGGAATACCCTGACCTTCGTGAAGCCCTTGCAGAACAACCATCCTAAGGACGACATCGTAACGGTCGAATTTGTCCGTCAGCGATTCTGGGCTGATGCGGACGTCGGCTCTGTCTTCTGTCACGACCATGCCTTCGGCGGCACGACGTGGCCGCACGGCGCGGTGTGCTCATTCCTGATCGAACCGTTCGGGTCCACCTACCATGATCCCAAGACGGGGAAGCCAATTCGAACGGGTCCCGTCGCGGACATTCGCACGATCGAGCCCGTCGGGTATGGAGTGAGTGGCAGCTTCCGCGAGCTGATGGTCCAGATCATGGACACCGTCCCGCACACGGTCAATGTCGTCACTGCCGGCAATCCGCCGGGCCAGCCGATCGAGGTGGCGCTGGAGGCGGGGAAGACTGTGTCGTTCCAGATGCCCGACAAGATCAAGATGACCCCGATGCCGTTCCTCAATGGCGGGACGCATACGACGGGCGGTGCGTTTAATTTCAGGGCAGAGCCCTTTGCGCAAAGACTGGCGAATAACCCGGATACCTCAAAACTGTTCAGCAGTAAGGTACACGGGGATCCCAGTACCGTGCCCATCCGAGCATATCTGGGTGACACGATCGTGTTCAGGTTGATTGACGTGACCATGAATGAGAGTAACGTGTTCACCGTTTCTGGGCATGCCTTCCTGACCGAGCGGTTCGCCGGCGATGCCAATCGTAAGAATTCGATCCACATTGGAATCGCAGAGCGGTACGATTTGGTCGTCCCCCAAGCGGGCGGTTCCAGGTTGCAGCCCGGGGATTATATGTACTTCAACGGGAGAAACTCTCACTTCTCAGAGGGATCCTGGGGCCTTATTCGTGTCCTGGATAAGCAGGTTCCCGATCTTCAGCCTCTCCCGAATGCGGCGTACGGGGACACGCGACACATTCCGAAGCCTCTACCTGTCTGTCCCAAAGAGGCTCCTGTGAAGAGCTTCAACGTGAATGCCATCGATTACCCTTCGATGACTTTCAACCCGAATGTCCCTGAAGCGATTGAGGTGGACTTCGAGCGTAAGATCCAGGTCCAGAACCCGGACGCAAAAATCTATGTTCTGGAAGAGGAAGCCAGCAAAGTGGCAGGCGAGATGCGCCCCATGCCCTTGACGTTAAGAGCGAACGTGGGCGACTGTCTCAAAGTCAAATTGACGAACAAGATGAAGGACAGCCGCGCCTCGTTCTCAGCGTTCGGCTTGGCATTCGACCCCAAGGACTCTCAGGGGGTGAACCTTGGGAACAACCCTGGTGACCAGACGGTGGCCCCAGGAGCCAGCCGGACCTACACCTATTACGCTGATCCATTCCTTGGGGAGACCCAGTCCCTTGTTTGGGATTTTGGGAATGTCGCAATGAATGTGCGAAACGGGTTGTACGGGGCTGTGATCATTGGACCAGAAGGGTCTCAGTACCGCGATCCCAAGACTGGAAAGGATGTCTCACAGAAAAACACTTGGGTCGCCGACGTGGTCGTTGACCGGTCTATTCCAGGCAACGAGACCCGATCCAACTACCGGGATGTGGCGCTGTTTTTCCAGGACGAAGACAACATCATCGGGACCAGCTTCATGCCGTATGTGCAAAATGTCGCAGGGCTGGTTGGAGTGAACTACCGCGCCGAACCCTATCTCTACCGTGAAGAGGAATTGGGCTGTTCACTTGGTCGCATGTTCCAACCCTGCGAGGTGGATGATCCTCAGGACCCTGCTACCCCGATCATTGAAGCCCATGCCGGAGATCCCGTTCGAATCCACGTCTTCGGCGCCAGCAGTGAGCAGAACGGCATGTTCAGCGTCGAGAAGCACGAGTGGCCGATCGAGCCGTTCATGCCGGGTGCAGATCAGATCAGCGTCGTTGAGTTTGCGGCCTCCGAGGGTCTCGATGTGTTCATTCCTTCCGCTGGAGGCCCCTTTGCTCTGACGGGTGACTATACTTACAACAATCAGCGGTTACCCTATTCGCAGTCCGGACAATGGGGATATTTCCGCGTGCTCCCAACAGGTGATCAACGGATCCTTCCACTCAAGGGGGCGGCGCCGGGCGTGAAGAAGGCAGAGGAAGTTGAGCCTGAGACCGGTCCGGCAACACCGGTCGCCTACTAGGGGGGGCTCCTGCATAGTGAGTGATTTCAGCGGGGAAGTCGTGAAACGGCTTCCCCGCTTTTTTTGTTGATACAATAGAAGAGAGCAACACAGGCCAACCATAGGGTGGCCACTTGGGTGGAGCACTCCATGAAATTTGTGATGGGCTTTTGTGTCATCATGGCAGCCGTCCTGGCGATGGTTGCCGAGTCGGCCTGGTCCTACCAACAAATCACGGTGAGCAACGGTGGGGTCATCAGTGGAAAGGTGACCGTGGAGGGGGGAAAGCCCAGGCCCATGGCGTTTAATCTGGTGACGATTCCGGACCCGGTCTATTGTGGCCGGATCTCTACTGGCACCGGCTGGCGTATTGTGGAAGACTTCATCATCGGGCCCGATCATGCCCTCAAGGATGCGGTCGTGATGTTGAAAGGCGTTGAGCGTGGAAAGCCCTTCGCCATGGAGAAGGTCAGGATTGACGCGATTGATTGCGATTTCTTACCCTTCGTCAGCGTGCTGAGGGACCAGGACGAAATCACGGTTGTAAATATGGACCCCGTCGAACATGATATTCAGGGCTATGAGACGGCCCGGACGCGTGGCGCACGAATTCTCTTTAATCGGCCGTTGCCGATGAATCCGTTCCACAAGGCGTTCAACCTGCTCGGCATGGAGAGTCATCGACACCTCGCCGGCGAGCCAATGGTAGAGAACATACATTTAACGAGAGGGCGGAATATCTTTGTGATGCAATGTGGGTTTCATCCTTACATGTTCTCGTGGGGCGTCGTCGTCGACAATCCCTACTACGCGATTACCAAGGAAGACGGACAGTTCTCACTCACGGATGTGCCACCTGGTGAATACACATTGACGGCCTGGCACGCTGGTGTCGGCAGGTTCCTTGAACAGAAGGTCACCGTGCCATCGAAGGGGACCGTGTCGGCGAATGTGGTGTTCCAGTCTCCGAAGGGCCGTCGAAGTGTTCACGAAATGGAAGAAAACCCACGGTTTGGGTTAGAATTGTTAGGCGAAGGCGTGGAAATTGTCCCTTCCCTGAGGCACCAGAAACCCTGATCCTGAGGTGAGCGATGCTTCGTTCGAAGCTGCAACGCGCAGTGAGTGGACTGGCGATCTTGGCGATCCCGTTCCAGGCGCTGGCGTATGAGACCGTTCCGGTTGAAAACGGCGGCTCCGTTGTAGGAACCGTCACCCTCAACGGCCCGGTCCCGGAGCCCAAGGGATACAATCTTGTCACGTTCCCGGATCCTGAATACTGCGGCCGCATCTCGGACGGCGAAGGCTGGAGGCTTCTGCGGGACTTCACCGTCACGGCAGACGGTCGATTTCAAGATGTCGTGGTGATGCTCGAAGGTATTGCGGCGGGCAAACCGTTCTCGGTTTCGATTCCACGCGTCGAAGCTCGCGACTGCCAGTTCTTGCCCTTCACGGCAGTGGTCCGTAATGGGCATGGAGTCGAAGTCGTGAATATGGACCCGGTGATGCACGATGTGCAGGCCTATGAGACATCGCTTGCCCTAGGGGCAAGGGTCCTCTTCAACTCCCCCTTGCCGATGAACCATCAGCATAGGCGGGGCGACATGCACGCCACGCACGATCATCGGCCAGGAAAATCCATGGTGCAACAGTTTCAACTCACGAAAGGCCGCAAAATCTTCGTGATGCAGTGTGGCTTTCATGCCTATATGGAAAGCTGGGCGTTCGCTGTGGATAACCCTTATTATGTGATTACGGATGCGAGCGGCGGGTTCGTCATCGATCAGGTTCCGCCAGGAACCTATCGGCTTGTCGCCTGGCATCCCGGTATTAACACCCCCGTGGAGCGTCTGGTAACGATTGAGCCGGGTTCGGCGGCGCAGATTGATATTGAGATGAAGGCGCCTACGGGTCGTCGCACCGCCCACACCGTTCAGAGGCCTTCTCGGTTCGGACCTGCTGCCATTGGTCGCCCTCACCTCAAGATCCTTCCTCTCGTCAAGGAACAATAGTCAGATGTCATTCCTACAGGTGTCTGCGCGACGACGAGACACCTTCTCGCTGGTTGTCTGTCTCCTTCCCGGACTCGTTGCGTTTACAATGCTGGATGCGACTGAGCTCTTGGCCGGCGAGGAGCGGCGGGCTGAAAAGCCCCAAGGACTGTACGAATTTTCTGCGCGAGTGATCTGGCGATCAGAAGGCAAGACCTCAAAAGCTCAACTGTTCGTGAAGGGAGACCGATATCGTATCGAACACAGCGGCGGTGTGCCGACGGATCTGGGTTTTGCCGGTGTGACCATCGTCCGCGAGGACCAACAGGAAGTCTGGCACGTACTGTCCCAACGACGGCTCTTCATTGCGGCACCTCTGGAAGCCGACGACTTATTGCGATTTTCCATCAGGCTCGATGGGGAGACCGATCGCACCCTCATCGGGGACGCGATGTCGGGAGGGAGGCCGGCCAAGCTCTATGAGGTGCGCACTGAGCGGCATGGACGGAGTGAGAAGTTTTATCAGTGGGTTGATGCCGAGCACGGCCTCCTACTCAAGATACTCAGCCAAGATCGAGACTGGTCGGTCGAATATGAGCACGTCGTGTTCTCTGACCAGCCGGAATTTTATTTCGAAGTGCCCCGTGGCTATCAGAGAATCGAAGCGCCAGAGCCGGAAGGCGAGAGGGGATAGGCAAGCAGGTACTGTGGACTGATCACATGCCGACCATCGAAACAACCATCACCGCTGCCCTCAGCGGGATCTGCGCAGCGCTGGGACTGGCAGCGCTCGACGCGCCGAGTCGTTTTGGCTCACCAGGCATGGGGCCTTTAGACGCCCATCCGAGTCCTGGATGGGTTCTCGTTGCTGCGAGAGCCCGTGAGAAAAGTTCCGCCCCAAAGGACAGGCGGTCAGAGGTTCGCAGACTCATGGGACTCGGAAAGACGGTGGAAGCCTTGGCCGAATACGAGCGTCTGGCTTCCGAGACGGGCAAGGAAGACAACGAATTGCTGCAGGAGCTGGCCTTAGGCTTCATCCTGCCCTTACGCCATGATATGCGTGAACAGATGAGGGGCGCGGCTTATACGGCTTTAAAGGAGGCGAACTCTGAGGAAGTCGTGCCCTACTTTGAGGAAGGCTTGAGCGACGGGTCCGGCTTGGTCAGGGCGCTGGTCGCTGAAGGCTTGGGAAAACTCCATCACGGGCGGAAGTCACCAGGGTTCCGTCAGGCGCTCAACGATCAGGCGGCGCTCGTGCGGGTCGCGGTCCTCAAGGGCCTCCGCCGGTCCGAGGATCCTGCAGTCATCCCGCTCATCGAGGCGGCGCTCGATGATAAAGAGCCAACGGTTCGAGTTGCCGCTGCCGCGGCCTTATTTGCGAAGGGCCAGAAGCAGCGATGGACGATGCTTGAACAGGCTGCCGCCGCGGAAAATCGATTTGAGCAAAGAGCCGCCTTACGGGCACTCGGCGATGTTAAAGATGCGCGGGCGCTGCCGATTCTCACCAACGCGGTGCGCGATCCGCAGCCTTCGCTCCGCGCGTCTGCGGCGGCTGCGCTGGGTGACCTAGGGCAACCTGAGGCAGCTCCTGTCCTGATCGAAGTAATCTCCGATCAAATTCCAGCCGTGCGCAGCGTGGCCGTCACCAGCTTGGGTAAGCTCGGGACATCGGAGGTCCGGCCAGTGTTAGCAGCGCGGCTCAGTGATCCCAACCCGGGCGTCAGGGCTGCCGCAGTGGCTGCCCTTCTGCGTCTTGG
>JBHICF010000017.1:0-17865 GCA_046759485.1 Nitrospiraceae bacterium | reverse complement strand
CTTTCACCGCTTCCAGAAAATACTTCCCCTCCGCATCCTTCTTCACGTACCCCATCGATACCTTAGGATCATGCTCGAAAATGAGGAGCCAGCCTTCCTCGAACGCCAAATCCAACACCCATCGTTTGGTTTCGAGTGTCTGCAGGGGAAACAAGTCGTATCCCATGATGTACGGAAGCGGCAGGTGGGAAGCCGTTGGAATCAGGTCGCCGAGGAAAAAGGCCACTTTTCCTTCGGATTCGACCTTTACTCCTTGGTGGTGTTGCGTATGGCCGTGAGTCACGACCACCGAGATCCCGGGAAGGAGCGTTGTGTCCCCCTCCACGAACTCCCACCGGCGACAATCCTGGATAGGTTCCAGATTCTCTCTTCGATAGCTAGCTTTGGTCCGTTCGTTGGCATTCACGGCGTCATCGTACTCGCCGCGTTGGACGAAGTAAGCGGCATTGGGAAATGTTGGGCGGAGGGCACCGTTCTGTTTGACGGTGTTTCCGCCAGCATGGTCGAAATGGAGGTGCGTGTTGATCACGATGTGGATGTCGTCGGACGACAGTCCCTGCCGCTCAAGTGACTCGTGCAAAGGAGGCCTGCGGTCGATCGCAAACATGTCCTGGAGTTTGGCATCCCACTTGTTACCGAGACCCGTGTCCACCAAGATGTTCTTTCCGTGCGCCCGGATCAGCAGGCAGTTGAGTCCGAGCTGGATACGGTTGTGGTCATCAGCCGGACAGCAGCGCTCCCACAGTGCCTTCGGGACCACCCCGAACATGGCGCCGCCATCCAGGCGAAACCGCCCATCGGTCACGGGAGCAATGTCGAATGCACCGAGCTTCATCTCAACCTACCAATCCTCTCCCTCAGTGGCTGCGGGTGGCGCGGACCTGACTGGTCCCCCTGCTTCGGGCCAGTCGGGGTTGTGAGAGCTTCGTTGCGAGGCCGCCGCGCTGATGTGCGTAGCGGAAGAACGAGCGAGGCCCGACCGCGCAGTGGTCTCAAAGCGGGCATGCGCGGATCGGAAAACCCCCGCATTCTGATGTGGGGGATGGGGGGAGCCGCAGCCGATCTTCCGGTAGCTACAGCAGCTAGGCGGGCGCGCACGAGTGCACCTCCACGACCCCGACTGACCCGCAACACGCCTCTCATAACACCACTGGCTCCCGATAGGTTCCGAACACTTCTTTCAGCGCCGCGCAAATCTCCCCCAAGGTCGCATCAGCCCTGACCGCGTCGATCAGATAGGGCATGACATTCTCTTGGCAGACAGCTGCTTCCTGGAGCGCCTGGAGAGCCCCAGCCATTTTGAAGGAATCCCGTCGTGTGCGCAGTGCGGCGAGACGGTCAACCTGGAATTTCTCCACCTCCGGGCCAATCTTCAAGATGGGGATACGGCGCTCCTCCTGCTCGACCTGTTCATTCACCCCCACGACGACCCTCTGTTTGTTTTCGATTTCGCGCTGGTAGCGAAGCGAGGCCTCAAGAATTTCCCTCTGCGGGAACCCTTGTTCGATTGCCGTAACCATTCCGCCCAACCTGTCGAGCTGTTGGAACAGCTCCCGTGCTCCATCTTCGAGTCGGGTCGTCAGCGACTCGAGATAGTACGAGCCACCGAGCGGGTCAACCGTGTTCGTGACCTCGCTTTCGTGTCCAATGATCTGTTGAGTGCGTAGGGCGAGCTTGACCGCCTCTGCCGTGGGTAGCGCCAGCGTCTCATCCATGGAGTTGGTGTGCAGCGACTGCGCGCCACCCAACACTGCGGCAAGAGCCTGCAGCGTGGTGCGGACCACGTTGTTCATCGGCTGCTGACCCGTGAGCGAGCAGCCGGCAGTCTGGGCATGGCACTTCAGCTGGAGGGAGCGAGGGTCCTCTGGATGATAGCGGCGTTCCATCTCACGGGCCCAGAGCCTGCGCGCGGCCCGGAACTTCGCGACTTCTTCGAAGAAGTCATTATGCACGTTGAAGAAGAAGGAGAGCTGGGGGACGAAGGTATCTACAGGGATGCCGGCCTTCACCGCCGCCTCGACGTAGGTCAGGCCATTGTAAAGTGTGAAAGCCAGTTCCTGGACAGCCGTGGATCCTGCTTCGCGAATGTGATATCCGCTGATGCTGATCGGGTGCCATTTCGGGACCTGGCGAGAGCAGTACGCGATTGTGTCGACGATGAGCCTAATATGCGGTTCGGGAGGGTAGAGCCACTCTTTTTGTGCAATGTACTCTTTCAGAATATCGTTCTGTAGTGTCCCGCCGAGCTTTTCTGCCGGGATCCCCCGACGCTCGGCAACCGCCAGATACATTGCGAATAGCACTGCGGCAGGACCATTGATGGTCATCGAGGTCGTCACCTGGTCGAGCGGAATACCCTCGAAGAGTCGTTCCATGTCCTCCAGCGATGAAACCGCGACGCCGCAATACCCCACCTCACCGCGCGAGCGCGCATCGTCCGAATCAAGCCCCATCAGCGTGGGCATGTCGAAGGCGACACTGAGTCCGGTCTGGCCATGCTCGAGCAGATATTTAAATCGGGCATTGGTGTCGGCGGCCGTACCGAAGCCGGCGAATTGGCGCATGGTCCAAAGCCTACCTCGGTACATGGAGGGGTACACACCTCGCGTGTAGGGGAACTCGCCGGGCCGGCCCAGGTCCGTCTCCGCATCCCAGTCCCTGAGATCGTCGCCGGTGTAAAGCTGCGCGATCTCGAGTCCGGACAAAGAGGTGAACCGATCTCTTGCTCCAGATGGCTTCTCGCGTTTCTGCATGCGTGACCTTCTTCGGACAATCCGTATGAGCGCAGTGTGTGCAGAAGGCTCAGGAGCCTTCACCCCATCACGCCTCGGAGTAGAGATAGAATCCTCGGCCTGTCTTCCGACCCAACCATCCCGCGTCCACATACTTGCGCAGGAGGGGGCAGGGGCGGAACTTCGGATCACCGAGATCCTGATGCAGCACTTCGCAAATGGCCAAGACTGTATCCAGGCCGATTCGGTCGGCCAGGGCAAGGGGACCAACTGGGTGGTTGGCGCCTGCGGTCATCGCCAAGTCGATCATCTCTGGCGTCAGATTGTCCTCGTGCCCACTTTCCAGTACAAAGACGGCTTCGTTGATCATGGGGATCAGGATCCGATTCACGATGAAACCGGGCGTGTCCTGACTCATGACTGCCTTCTTGTTCATGCGTTTGACCAGTTCGAACGCCAGCGTGACCGTCTCCTGAGAGGTCTCCATCCCACGGACCACTTCGACCAGTTGCATAACGGGCACCGGGTTCATAAAGTGAATTCCGATCACGCGATCTGGCCGGCCAGAGGCTGCTCCGAGCCTGGTAATCGAAATCGACGAGGTATTGCTGGCCAGGACCGTGTCTTCCTTGCAGAGCTGGCCCAATTGCGAGAAGACCTGTAGCTTGAGTGTGGGATCTTCCGGCACAGCCTCAATGACGAGTTGGACCTCTCGCAGCCGTTCCAGCTGCACCATGGGGTGGACCAGCGCCATGACGCCCCCCGCCTGATGCGGACGGAGCAGGCCTTTGGCCACGGCACGTTCGATTCCGTACCGAATTCGCTTGATTGATTCTTCGAGCGGCCCCTGGTCCACATCGACGAGCAGGACCTTCCAACCAGACATGGCCAGGACCTGCGCAATCCCGGCCCCCATTTGGCCCCCGCCCACAATTCCGATGCACTTGACTTCATCAATGGTCATTACTCACTTCTTCGAGGAGGACGTGCGTTTCTCATGACGTTCCACAAGGACAGCCAGTGCCTCGCCGCCGCCAATGCACAGGCCTGCAATGCCTCTGCGTCCACCACGCGCCTCGAGGGCATGCAGCAACGTGGTCACGATTCGTGCGCCTGTCGCACCGATGGGATGACCCAAGGCGACAGCGCCGCCGTTGACGTTGACCTTCTTGGGATCCAGTCCCAGTTCGCGGTTGACAGCGAGCGAGACAGAGGAAAAGGCTTCATTGATTTCAAACAAGTCAATGTCCGAGACCGACAACTGAGTCTTTTTCAGGAGACGTTTGATGGCCTCGATGGGTGCCACCGTGAACCACTCCGGCGCCAGCGCGGCCCCTGCGTACCCCACTACGGAGGCCATGGGCGTGAGGCCGAGCTTGGTAGCCTCATCGTCGGCCATCACGACGAGCGCGGCCGCTCCATCGTTGCAAGCAGGGGAGTTGCCCACGGTCAGGACCCCGCCGTCTTGAAAGACCGGCTTGAGCGACCGTAGGTTCTCAAGATTGACCCTGTTCGGCTCCTCATCCTCTGCGACCATCAGCGGGGCAGCTTTTCTCTGCGGCACCTCGACAGGGATGATCTCGCGCTTGAATTGTCCGGTCGCGATGGCCTCACGGGCGCGTCGGTAGCTTTCGAGCGTAAAATCATCCAGCTCATTCCGCGTGAGCCCGTACTTGGCCGCGCACAGTTCGCCTGCGTTCCCCATATGGAAGTTATTGTAGACATCCCAGAGACCGTCCTTGATGAGGCTGTCTGTCAGCTCCCCGTGCCCGAGGCGGTACCCTTCGCGCGCGCGTGGCAAGAGATACGGTGCGCCGGTCATGCTTTCCATCCCCCCCGCGACCACGATCCGCGCGTCGCCAAGGCCAATCGCCTGCGTGGCCATGATCAGCGTCATGAGGCTGGAGCCACACACTTTGTTCACGGTCGTGGCCCCGACCGAGCTGGGAATTCCAGCGCCGATCGCTGCCTGTCGGGCTGGCGCCTGCCCCAATCCCGCGGCCAAGACACAACCCATATAGACTTCGTCCACCCGGTCGCCCGGGAGTGCGATTCGCTTCAAGGCCTCAGCAATGGCGATGCTGCCCAATTGTGTTGCTGGGACTGAGCTGAGCACACCGTTCAAGCTCCCCATCGGGGTGCGCACGGCGCTCACGATGACCGCTTTTCGTTGGCTCTTCACAGGTAGGTCTCCCACTGACTGTGCTCCAAATACTCCTTCACCTTGCTCATGAACCGATCAGCGGTGGCCCCATCGATCACGCGATGGTCGAACGACAGGCTGAGGTAGCACATTGGTCTGACAGCAATCGCGTCGTTGATGACCACGGCCCGCTTCTGAACGGTGCCAACACCCAAGATCGCGATCTGGGGCTGATCGATAATTGGCGTGCTGAAGAGGCTCCCGGTCCACCCGTGGTTCGTGATCGTAAACGTCGCGCCCTGGGCCTCCTCGGGGTTCAGACGCTTGGCACGGGCACGTTCCGCCAGATCAGCCACTTCCTTCGCCAGCGGGGTCAAGCCCTTGAGATTGGCGTGTCGAACAACCGGTACGAGCAACCCTTCGTCCAGCGCCACCGCGATGCCCATGTGCACATCCGGTTTCACCACGATCCCCTTCTGTCCCCAGGAAGAATTGAGGACCGGAAACTCCTTGATGGCCCGCGTCACTGCGTTGATGACGAAGGGGAGATACGTCAGCCCACGCGCCTCGCGAACTTTGGCGACCCCGGTGAAGTCGACCTCGAAAAACGTCACCACGTGCGCTGAGGTTTGCCGGCTCTTGACCATCCGCTCGGCGATGGTCTTCCGCATCGTGCTCAGTGGAATGACTTTTTCACCTGCCGAGCTGTCCGGTGTCGACGGGCCTTTGCCGGAGGCCGGAGTTTGACTCTGGGGCGTTCCGTGCTTATCAGCAGGTCCGCGCTTGGCGATGAACTCGAGGATGTCTTTTTTCGTGATGCGGCCGCCGGTGCCAGTTCCGGTCACCTGAGAGAGATCGATACCCTGTTCTTTGGCGAGTTGCCGGACGGCGGGTGAGTAGCGATCCGTGTTCTCCTGGCTCGCCTCGCCGGCAGCTGCCGTCGGTCGGACTACGACACCACCGACCCGGCTCGTCACCCCCGTGGGAGCCTGTCCTTCCAGCCTCGCGATCAGGGTGCCAACCGGAACGGTCTGACCCTCGGGGATGAGGATTTCGCTGAGCATCCCCTCGATCGGAGAGGGGACCTCAAGCGTCACCTTGTCCGTTTCGACTTCCAATAGCGGTTGGTCTTTCTCGACTCGACCTCCTGCTGGAATCAACCACTTGACGATCGTGCCCTCAGCGATGCTCTCGCCGAGCTGTGGCATGATGACATCGGTTGGCACAGGTTCCTCCCTGAGAAGCGTTCAGGTCACTTGAGGTTCGGGGGAGAGGCGCGAGGCGATGAGCCCTGATCGTTCTGACCTCGTGCCGCTCACCCACTGCCTATTCCTAATAGGCGGCCAACTTGCGGGCTGCGTCGACGACGTCGCTGGCTTTCGGCAGAAAGAATTCTTCCAGCGGAGTGCTGAACGGGACGGGCGTGTCGGGTGCAGCAATCCGCATGACGGGACCATCCAGACAGTCGAAGCATTCTTCGGCCAGGAGCGCCGCAATCTCGGCACCGATTCCCCCGGTCTTGTTGTCCTCGTGGAAGAGAATCGCCTTGCTCGTCTTCCGGACTGATTCGAAGACAGTAGCCTTGTCCAGCGGCACGAGCGTCCTGAGATCCACAACCTCCAGGCCAATCCCTTCCTTGGACAGGACCTCGGCGGCCTCCAGCGCCAGATGAACCATGGCGCCGTACGTGATGACCGAGATATCCGATCCGACACGCTTGACCTCAGCTTGTCCGATCGGGACGATGTAGTCCTCAGCCGGCAGCACAGCTTTCATTCGCCGGTAGAGAAACTTGTGTTCGAAGTAGATGACAGGATTGTTATCTCGGATCGCTGCCTTGAGCAGGCCCTTCGCGTCGTACGGAGTGGAGGGGGCCACCAACTTGAGTCCGGGAGAATGGAAGAACCAGCCCTCGGGACACTCGGAGTGGAACGGACCGCCGTGGACACCTCCTCCGAACGGCGCACGGATCACGATTGGGACGGCCGCACCCCAACGGTAGTGATTCTTGGCTGCCACTTCGGTAATCTGGTCGAACGCGCAGGAGATGAAGTCTGCGAACTGCATCTCCACGACCGGTCGCATGCCCATCATGGCCGCTCCAATCGCGGCGCCCACGATACCGGATTCGGCGAGAGGTGTATCCAGGACCCGCCACTCGCCGTACTTCTTCTGGAATCCTTCGGTAATCCGGAACGCGCCCCCATAGGGACCGATATCCTCGCCCAGGAGGAATACACGCTCGTCCCGTGTCATCTCCTCATCTAACGCCTGCGAGATCGCTTCCAGATACGTCACTTCACATTCCGCCGTGCCCGTCGTCATACATGCACCTCTTGTTTCCGTTGCACGTCGAAAACTCAAGGATGAAACGGCTCCTCACCATTGGTGGCAAATACGCCGTCGAGGACCTCGCGTCCCTCGGGTAAGGGGCTCTGCTCTGCAAACTCCACCCCCGCTTCCACTTCCTTCTGGACCCGCTCTTCGACCTCGTGGAACGCCGCCTCGTCGGCATAGCCGAGCTCTTTTAGCAAGCGCTCAGCCTTCATGATGGGATCTTTGTCCTTCCACGCTTCGAGCAGCCCGGGGGGCACATACTTGGCCGAGTCGTGCTCAGAGTGCCCATGCATCCGCATCGTCTTGCATTCGATGAAGGTCGGCCCGCCCCCCTCCCGTGCTCGCCGGATAGCGCACTGTGCCGCCATGAACACCGCCGCCAAGTCGTTGCCGTCCACGATCTCGCCAGGCATACCGTAGGCCCTGGCCCGGTCTACGACATCCGGGATGGCCATCTGCAAACTGAGGGGAGTGGAGTAGGCATACTGGTTGTTGTTGCAAAAAAACACGACCGGCAGCTTGCGGACCGCCGCGAAATTCATGGCCTCGTGAAAGTCACCCCGGCTCGTGCCGCCGTCACCCGTGTTAGTCACGACGATGCGGGATTCGCCCCGCATCTTGAACGCGAGTGCTGCGCCAGTAGCCACTGGTAAGTTGTCCGCCAAATGGCTAACAAACCCGATGACCCCGCGCTTGAGGTCGCCAATGTGGACGTTCCCGTCCTTGCCCTTCGTGGGGCCAGTCCGCTTCCCCAGGTATTGCGCCACCACCTCGCCCGGCGTAATGCCGCGGACGAGAAAAGCGCCCATGTCGCGGTGGTACGGAGCGAGGATATCATCCGGGCGGACGGCTGAAGCATAAGCGACGGATATCGCCTCCATGCCATTGCTGGTGTAGACGCCCCCGACGATCCGTCCTTGGCGGTAGAGCGCGGTGACGCGGTCTTCAAGGGCACGAGTCAGACGCAGATAGTAGTACATCTGCAGCAGATCGGCTCGTTTGATGTCCTTGGCGGCATCGGCGGCATTCATGAGGACCTCCTGTGATGGGACAAGGTCAGTTACAGTTCGGCCATTTCCTTCCACGGCAGCAAGGGCTTCTTCATGTTGCAGATGGGACACTGCGCCGCTTCCCACTGTGGCATGTCCAGATCTGCGGTGTAGTAGAACGGATATTCAGCCGTGAGTTCGTCCATAAACGGAAACTGCCCGCTGTCTCGTCGCGCAAAGACCAGCATGCCAGCGACCCGTCCGCCGTGGTCCGTCACGACTCTGCCCAACTTGCCGACGCAGTTCCCACGAGTGGTCACATCGTTGAGAACGAGGAACCGCTCGCCGGTCCTGATGACGCCCGAGGCAACATCGGTCCCGATCTTGCCGGTTTCCCTGTCGAAGGGGGTCAGGACCACTCTGAGCCGCATGGTGTCCTTCAAGATGTCGGCCACACGCTCTGCGAGTAGCTGAGCATCTGACGCGGTCGCCAGAATCCCCACGACCGGATCTTTTCGGTACCGTTGTTGAATCCAGTCTGACATGTCGCGAGAGATCAACGTCACGAGCTGAGGGATGCGCGCGATCGATTCAAACCGAAGATAGCTTGCCGTGTGATGCCCCGAGACGACTTCCACGTGGGTGTCAAAGAACACCGATTTGGAAGTCCGGAGCATACGATGGATGTCCCAGTCCGACAACTTGGAGCACGGGGCATCACGAATGATGCTCTTGAGTTTAGAATCGATCTCCGCGCCGTCGTACCAGGCGCGGTGCCGGTCAATTACTTCGCGAACAGCCTGCTCATCTGAAACATGCACGCTCATCGTCACTTCTCCTGTTTCACTACTTTGGTTCTCAAGATCCCGATGGGCTGAATTTCCAGTTCCACCACATCTCCCGGCTTCAGGAAGCGGTCCATCTCTAGCCCGCACCCACCACCAACCGTTCCCGAGCCGAACAAGTCGCCAGGGTAGATCGGTTCACCGCGTGACACGTGGGCGATCATCTGCGGGAATGACCAGTGGATGGTCCCAAACCGGCCCTCGGACCAGATTTCGCCGTTGATGCGTGCCACCATCTTCAGTGCGTTCAGATCCTTGATCTCGTCAGGGGTGACGAGGCAAGGCCCGATGGCGGTGGCAAAGTCCTTCCCTTTCGCTGGACCAAGCCGGCACGCCATCTCCTGGAACTGGATGTCCCTGGCGCTGAAGTCATTCATGATAGTGTACCCGGCGATGTAGGCGGGGGCGTCACGCTCAGAGACATCCTGGCCCGCACGGCCGATTACGCAGGCCAGCTCCAGCTCGTAGTCCAGCTTCGCCGTATCGAGCGGCCAGGCAAGATCTTCATCCGGACCGATGATCGTTCGATGGTTCCCCTTATAGTAGACGGGGAATTTGTACCACTCCGGCGGAATCGGCTGGCCGCGCTTCTTGGACGTGGCGGCAATGTGGTCCTCGAACGCGATAAAGTCTCGGAGCGAAGTTGGGTTGGGAAGCGGAGCCAGGAGGCGAGGTCCGCTGCTAGACCGTCCGGCCTGAGGGGCGTAGAAAATCGTTTCACCCTCCGGGCCACGCACAGACTCTCCTTTGGAACGGGCGTACTCGAACGCCGCCCGCGCCGCATCCATGGATGAAGCGCCGCCTGCGAGCAAGTCGAGCATCGCAGCCGGGACGGTGGCATTGGCCAACCGGTAGGGCATGGCCTCCTTCTGCGCTGCCAGCATGGAGGCACGGGCCATGTTGAGATCGACGACCATCTGTCCGTGGAGCGCGCCGGTGCGCACAAAGTTGCCGACAGGGGTGTAGACCTGAAAGCTGACAAGTTTCATCGCTTGGCTCCACCTGAAGACCAGCTCGTGGCGTACTCTTTCCACTCCACTGGCTCGAGTTCCGGCATCACGGTGAAGGGCCGCCGGGACTCGATCATCACTGCCACTTCGTCCGTGTGGGTTTTGCTCTTGCTCGCTTCCACCGCGTCGGGCTGCGGGCCATGGTGGATCCCCTGGGGATGCACCGTCAGCATGGCCGGCTGAATGCCAGCTCGGCTGAAGAACTCCCCGCGGTGGTAGAACAGCACCTCATCATAGTCCATGTTTCGATGATAAAAGGGGACCTTGAGAGCCTGCGGGTCTTGTTCCAGCGGCCTCGGCGCGAAGGTTGAGAGGAGAAACCCGCCGGCCTGAAACGTCGCGTGCACACTGGGCGGGAGGTGGTACCCCGGACTCGTCACCGGGCGAAAATCCCGCACGTTCAGCTTGGCGACCCACAGATCTCCTTTCCAGCCGACCACATCCAGCGGAAAGAACGGATAGACCACGGTCGTATACTCGCCATGACGCTTGATCCGGACTTCCCATTCCCGCTCGTCTTCCCGGCCGTGACGCTTGGGGTCGAGTTCCGGTGCCACAAGCACGCCCTTGTCGAACAAGGCGTGGTGACCCAACAGACCGCGCTCTGGCAATTCGACCGGCACCGGAGCTTCGATGATCAGAAAAAACGATTCGCCGACACGCGAGCCGGAGTCCACGAGGACCCGGTAGGTCGTCCCCTTTGGAATGAGAATGTAATCCCCTGGCTCATACGGCAGCACCCCATAGTCGGTTTCATACTGACCTTTGCCAGTATGGATAAAGTGTACCTCGTCTCCGTCCGCATTCCGCACAAAATACGGCATCGATTCAGTGCGACGCGAGACGAATACCTTGACATCTGGGCTCCGGAGGACTTCGACTGGCCGAGCGTTCTGCGAGTGCTGCTCGGGGGTGGGCAAGGCCCCACAGGCGAAGGCACGGGGTCGGAGCGGGCCGTCGATCCGTACCCACGCCGTCGGGGGATGCCGACGGTAAAGATGCGAGGCCGCCCCGACAAAGCCGCGACGGCCGTGTTCCTCTTCGTGCAGACCTTCAGGAATCCCCACGTGAGCCTGGTTTGGGGTGTTACCTTTTCTCAGCAGGTACATGGCGAAGGCCTCCCCACTTGACTCTGCGAGCGGTTATGATCGACGCTTGGATGGGACATCTTCTGTTGGTAGGGACAGCGTGTCGTAATCGATGACAGTCTGTTCAATGCCTTCAATTTGGTCGCGCTCAATGTCCTTGTAGAGCGACTCAACGGTTCCACGGACGAATGTCCTGGCCTGTTCCCCTCCGTGCTCCCGTTGTGTGAGTTCCAGGAAGACGCCCGAGCCAGGGAAGAGCGGATACGTGAATCGTTGTCTGAGGGGACCGAATCCGTCTCGTCCCTCTTTGATGGGGCCGCTAAATTTCACCCCATGTCCTTCCCACTCGCCACAGACGGCTTCGATGTCATCCACCTCCACCGCGACGTGCTGGACACCCTCTCCGAACTTCTCAATGAACTCTGAGATTTGAGATTTCACCACCTTATCGCGACCTTGCATGAGTGCGACTTTGGCGCTCCCGCGCTGGACGACGACGGTGTCCATACTGGACTTGTCGGTTCCCACATCCCGCGCAGACCAGATCACCTCGAAGCCGAGGATCTTTGTGAAGAGGTATTCAGCGGCATCCAGATTTTTCACGCACAGTGTGACGTGATCAATTCCCATCGGTTCTTTTGGTTCTTTCATAAATGGTACCTCCCCCAACACAGGTGGCGGCCTGGCCCGCCCTACTTCATCGTTCAGGTCTGCCGTATGCTCTGGGTATTAGTATAACAAATATTTTATATTGAATGATATAATTTTTATATTAAATGGCGTGCTATAAACGCCAGCTAATCCTGCGATGTCATGCATTATATTGTATAAGTAATTGATATATTTCATTATAGTGTTCGATAGAAGGTACTTGCCTAGGTGATAATAAAGTTATATTATTAGATCAGAGCAACTGCGGGCTGGGCAACGGACCTGCAAGAGCGGGCGGACCAGGAGGGTTACCATGTCGTTCTACACGGAAATGCGACGCTGCGTCCTCCGCCACGGCGCGATCAATAACCCCTACCTCGATCGGTTTCAAACTGGAGCTATCACGGACAAGGAATTGCATCAGTTCGCGGTTGAGTTTTACAACTTTGCTCGATTCTTCCCTAAGATACTGGTCGCTCAGCTCGTGAACACCGAGGATGAAGCGGTGGCGGATGAGCTGACGAAGGTTCTCTACTCCGAGCTTGGAGACGGCCGCGTCAAGAACCGCCATGAGCTGCTCTACCGGGACTTCCTGCGAACGATCGGGATGGATGTGCATGGTGCGATGACGCGCCCGATGCTCGCGTCGACCCAGGCCTACATCACCGGCATGGAGCAGCTCTACAGTAGCGGGAACCACTCTACAGCGCTGGGAGCGTCCTTTGGACTCGAAAACATGGCCATCACGATGTGGGACCATTTGATTCCTGGGCTTCGGAAACTCCAGGCCGCCCGGTATCCAGACATGGACATCACGTATTTCACCTTCCATCGACAGCTCGAGGCGACGCATGAGGACGCGATGGAGAAGGCGGTCTCGGCGCTGGACGGACGGGAAGGTGAGTCGGTGGGAGGGATGTCAGATCAAGAGCGGCTAGACTTCCGCCATGGGATGGAGGCCGTGTTGGACTACTTAGAAGGTTTCTGGATGGGGCTTGACTCCCCCAAGAGCTCAGCTGCACCGTCACCGGTCGGTTCAACGCCGGGCCCCCCGGCTGCATGATGCAGCGAGGCGCGCCAGGCAGCAGGCCGTGCTCTGTCGGCACGATGTCGTCATACCTTACCCCTTCCTCGGGCCGGGGAAGTCAGCGTTCTCTGGCGAACCCCGCGAGGCCGCACGCCGGTGCCGAGCCCGGCTCCACGTCATTGCTCGGTCTGTGACACACTGAGCAGGTGCGCACGTCCTGAACGTGCAGGTAGCGTGATGTGATGTCTGAAATCTCCGAATTCGTTGAGGAACTGAAAAGTCGGTACCGCCTCTCCAGCGATTACGCGCTGGCCAAGAAGTTGGGTATTGCTCAACCTGAGGCGAACCTCCTCCGACGAGGACTCAAGATCCCGAGACCAGAGCTCTGCATCCGCATGGCCACGCTCCTCGGGAAGAATCCGGTCGAACTCCTTCTCATTGCGCAGAAGGAGAAGGCGCCAGCGAAAGCCAAGGAGTATTGGACCCTGGCGTTGACCGCGGTAGATGTCATGTTGCACGTGCCCAAGAAACCGCGCTTCATCCCTCGAAAAGTGGAGGCCATCGGGCGCGAGCTTCGCCAACTTGAATCCCAGACCTTGACCTACGAAGGCGCAGCGGCCAACGCCGAAGCCGTCCGCTTGATGGAAACGGCGGAGCGCTCGGTGGATGCGATCATGGAACGCTGGAATATCTGGAAGAAAGGGGAGGCGCTCTACCCCAACTATCTGTTGGCCAATCAGGAGGCCGTCCTGCGCAATGTGACCATCCGGCGATTGCTGATTCTGTCGCGAGAGCAGATGCTGGATGAGTCTCAGGCGAGTGATGCCATCCAGATCATGGACGATCAGCAGCGAGCGGGGATCAACATCTATTTCGCGTTCAGGGAGGAGCTCAATCGTTCGCCTGCTTTCCAGCGATTGGAAGAGGACTTCCGGAAGGAAGGGGCTGCCCAGGACATCAATGCGGCGATCTTCGACGGCGAGATCATGATTTTCTCACAGTCCTACGGCCAGGTTCCTCTCGGTATGGTTGGCAAACCCACGCCGATCACGATGATCAATCAACTGCAGATAACCTGGAAACCGGAGGTCATTCGGGCGCTTGATCCAGCGTCGCTGTTCGACATGACACGGTATGTGTTCGACTACAAGGGCCCCAAATCGTTTCTGACGCAATTGGCACGATTCAGGAGTCTGAGCGGTGAGATTTCCATCGGAGCCGTTTAAGATCAAGGTGGTGGAGCACATCCGCCGAACCACTCGCGAAGAGCGGGACCAGCTGCTTCGCCAATCTGGCTACAATCTGTTCCATGTTCCCGCCGAGAGCGTCTACGTGGACCTGCTCACAGATAGCGGCACCGCTGCGATGAGCGATCATCAGTGGGCTGGGTTGATGCTCGGCGACGAATCCTATGCGGGCAGCAAAAACTTCTATCACTTTGAGGAGACCGTCCGGTCGATCTTCGGCTATCGGTTTGTGATTCCCACCCACCAGGGTCGGATGGCTGAAAACCTGTTGTTCTCCACCGTCGTGAAGCCAGGCATGTGCGTGCCGAACAATATCCACTTTGACACCACCAGGGCCAACGTGGAGCACCAGGGCGCTGAAGCCTTGGACCTCGTCATCAAAGAGGCCTACGATCCGCACTGCGAAATTCCATTTAAGGGGAACATGGATTTGGCCCGCTTGGAGGAAACCATCAACCGAGTCGGGCGTGACCGGATTCCCTTCGCGATGCTCACCATCACGAACAATAGTGGGGGCGGGCAGCCCGTGTCGATGGAGAACATTCGGCAGACCCGGGCCCTCTTGATGCGCTATGACATTCCCCTGATCTTTGACGCATGCCGGTTCGCCGAAAACTGCTTTTTCATCAAGGAGCGCGAGCCGGGATATTCCCACAAACCCATCCTGGATATCGCGCGTGAGCTCTTTAGCTATGGCGACGGCTGCACGATGTCCGCCAAGAAGGATGGGTTAGCCAACATTGGCGGGTTCCTGAGCTTGAACCACGAGCAGTGGGTACAGGACGTCACCAACATGTTGATCCTGGTCGAGGGATTTCCCACTTACGGGGGGTTGGCCGGTCGGGATCTCGAGGCGATGGCTCGAGGGTTGGAAGAAGTGCTCGACGATGAGTACCTCCGATTCCGGGTCGGGCAGGTTCGCTTTCTGGCTGAGATGCTGGATCAGGCCGGGGTACCAATCCTGAAGCCCGTGGGCGGCCACGCCGTCTACCTCAATGCGAAAGAGTTTCTCCCGCACCTCCCCTCAGAAGAATTTCCCGCGCAGGCGCTGGCAGTAGCGCTCTATCGCGAGTATGGGATTCGTGGGGTGGAGATTGGGGCCGTGATGTTCGGCAAGAAGGATCCTGTGACAGGCCATGTGAGTTATCCGGAGCTGGAGATGGTCCGGCTGGCGATCCCACGGCGAGTCTACACGAATATGCAGATCACCTATGTCGCAGAATCCATCGTCGAGCTGTACAGAAAACGTGATTCGGTCGGAGGGCTCAAAATCACCTACGAGGCACCGGTCCTGCGCCACTTCACGGCACGATTTGATCCCTTGCCACGCTCAAGTCGTACCCCCGCCTAACGGGCGATATTCTTACCGAGCATATCCGCGTCGAACATTCCTGCCGAAGAGACCTCGAAACACGTGGCTCGTTGTCAATACTAAATTTTCATCCCCGCGGCTGACAAAAAACCCACTTGACTCTGAACGCGGATTTTCTTAAAAAGACTTTGACGTGAGAATGATGTGCCCGTTTTGAGAAATTCTTAGCGTTCTTCTTGGCGTCCTTCTTAGCGTCCTTAAGGTCACCCACGAGGCCAATCTGTAACGCACTGTCACGCGATTGGCACGCATCGCCCACGACACGCTGCACGGAGGCTTCTCACAGCCTTCCCCCCTGAGAGTTGATGGACACCGATCAGATCACCGTCCTGGTAGCCAGCAAACAAGCCGAAGAAGTTAAGCACGCGGCGATCAACCTCCGTCATTCCTATCCAGGGTGTGTTGTGGAGGGGGTCTACTCGCTAGGGGAATTGCTGGAGTGGGTCCCGAAGCAGAGCTGGCACGTCATCTTTCTTGATCGGGTACTGCTTGGCCAGGACTGGTTAACCGTACTCTCTGATATCAGGCGGTTGAGGCCTCACACACTCATCCTGTTGCAGGCCGACCAGAGTTATCTGTCGATGGCCATTCAGGCGATGCAGGCGGGAGTGGATTACTGCTTATTCAAGGACGGGAGCGGGATTCTCTCACGATTACCTGGTGTTACGAACTGGCGGGGCCAGCAACCATCGGAGACAGGGCCAGGGAACCTGTCGATGGAGCGTGGCGACGGTGTGGCCGAGAATCTGCCCGATCTGGTCTATCAATTGGATCCTGAGGGACGGTTCGTGTATCTGAACCGGGCGACACTCGCGTTGCTTGGCGTGAGCGCATCGGAGCTCATCGGGTGCCATTTTTCCAAGGTGGTCAGGCCGGAGGATCAGCGGCTAGCGGCGTGCAGATTCAACGAACGGCGGACCGGGGCGAGAGCGACTCGACATCTGAAACTCCGGCTTGTCGGCCCGAATGAGGCACGAAGTGACGCAGGCGTGAGAGATGTCGAAGTGAATGCGGAGGGCCGCTACTCGCACCACCGTGAGTTTCTTGGCACGAGTGGGATCGTGCGCGACGTGAGCGGCCGCGCGGTTGATCAGAGCCGCCAGGAGCAGAAGATCGAGGCTGTGGTGGGGTTAACGGCCGGGATCGTCTATGATTTGAATGCCGTGCTATCGGTGGTCACCGAGTATCACCGGTCCTTGCTCCAAGGGTTGGGCCCTGAACATCGTCAAGGCGTAGACTTTGGCGGAAAAATCGAACAAGCCGTGCATTTGTCCGCAGAGCTGAGTCGGCACCTCCAAGCGATGAGCCGTCCGCAGGTGCTGTCACCGGACCGCTCTGAAATTGTGAAGGACCTGACCCAAGTGGTCGAGCGGGGACAGGATCAATCGCCGCGGCATGAAACTGGATCCGGCACACCAACATTGTGAGCAACGTCATTCCAGTAGAGCAACCATCCTCTCCTCCTGTTGATGTGGGAACGCCGGCACAGCCGGTGGCTCAGGCTCGCATCAAAGGACCGAACCGTGAGGGGCCATGGTTCAGCACACTGACTCTGGAACTACTCAGTCAGCAGCATGTGGCCGTGCTGCCAACGCGTTTTTCCAACAGGTGGCCAATCAATCCACAATTCTTACAACCCCATACATGAAAGGAGGAGTATGAACGAGGCGACGTTAGAGCAAGAAGGCATGACCTCAGCACTGGATATCACGCTTCGTGATATCGCCCTCTTCTCCAACTGGATGCAGGAGGCGATCGCATCGATCGAACACGGGCACTCGGTACCGGGTGTGCCCGAAGTTGGTTCCGAGCAGGTCAGAGTTTGGATTTACGCCATCCAGAAGCTTGATGAGCGGTCGCGTATCCACGATGATCGCTACGCGGCGCTGGAGACCAATCTCAATGCTCAGGAAGCGCAACTTGATCAGGTGTTGTCACAGCTCTATTTGAACACGGCCTGCCTCTACGAGAGCCTTGGGCATATGGATAAGGCCCGGGAAGTTCGTGAGAAAAGCAGTGCCGGACAGCCTCGATAAAGATGGGCTGCTCTGCTCCATCCGCCATCTAAGGGTCAACACCATCCCACTCCTCCACGCTCCAGTTCGGATGCCTTCGGCATGTCACGGCCGACTGGGGAGCGGACGAGTGGGATGGGGGCGGCTCTCACCGGATGGCCGCTCGCAGCTTGGTTCCTCCCTCGCTAGATCCTGTCCCGCCGTCCCAACAATGCATCACCGCTACGCGTGAGAAAGTTGCCCGGCTACCTCACCTTGGTGGTGGTCGTACCTCCAGAGGCCTAGGTTGTTCCCTCAAGATCTGACTCCTGAAAACCTTTAAATTCTAATCGGTTCGGTGAATCATCGGGAGTTGGTGAGGGAGCCGATAAAGTGTCTTCCTGCCTGTTAAAACTGTGTAAAAACACGC
>JBHICF010000016.1:0-18266 GCA_046759485.1 Nitrospiraceae bacterium | reverse complement strand
TCAGGTCTGATTCGCTCGTCGTGTTAGACGACAGGCACGATGAATTGTAAACGCGACAAGGGACCGGTGAGTCGGACCCAGCGGAAATGGTCAAGCCTGCACGTACCGACCAATGGGAGATCGGTGTGCTTCATGTGATCTTCATCAAGACACTCAGGGGTATGGGGGCGAAAAAGGGACCTGCGTGTCCAGCTAGTAGCCCTCTAAGGTCTCCCCCCGGCAAGTTGCGAGGTCACGCGCGTGGTCACGATCTCGCTATAAGTTATTGACTTTATTAGTAAACACAACTTTGAGGTGTGCTTCACCTAACTGGGAGCCCCTAGACGGTGTTTCAGCCCTGGCCGGGAAGCACGAAATCGATGGGCAGTTCCAGGACTCCTGTTGACAGTAGGCCCCCTGACGCTGTATACATAGCTCACTCGATATTTAAATCCCTATCGGAATACTAGGGTTTCATATGAAGCTGTCACTAAAGGCAAAATATGGAATCATGGCCGCGCTTGATCTGGCCTTACACAACGGATCAAGTCCGGTGCAGACGAAGTCTATTGCTCGCCGACAAGCCATTCCTGCACGCTTTCTCGAACAGGTCCTGAACGCGATGCGGAAAGCTGGGTTTGTTGAAAGCTTACGTGGAGCGCAAGGGGGGTACTTACTCACCCAGCGTCCCGCTGACGTATCGCTGGCGGCCCTTGTCGAGGCACTCGACGGTCCCCTCTCGCCCGCGCCTGTACTCGGGCTCTCAGCGCGTCGCGTCCAGAGACAGCTCAAACCTGACGTCTTACTCAGCCAGGTTTGGGATCGTGTCCGCGAAGCAGAGCTCGGCGTTCTGCGCGGCGTCACGCTCAAGGATCTGGCAGAGAGCTATCGACGGCTCGACCAACAAGGATCGTTGATGTACCACATCTAAGGAGTGTTGATGCGCCGACCTTTTGTTTAAGGACTTCATCATTTCCGGTTGTCCATTACACAACCGGGCAGGGAGACATTGTTATGACCAGCGCGCGTACAACTCACCCCGTTGAGGTTCAAACTATCCCGGTTCCGCCCGCGATTCTTGAGGAAATCGAGTCGTTCGAAGACGAAGTGGAACGGCTCAATGCGGGGGAAGTCTCGCCTGATATATTTAAGCCGTTTCGCCTTCAACACGGGATCTACGGCCAACGCCAGCCGGGCGTTCAAATGGTGCGCATCAAGATTCCTTTTGGCGGGCTCACTGCGAATCAATTGCGCCGTGTCGGGGAGCTTGCCGACACCTACGCTACGGGCGTCGGGCACGTGACGACGCGCCAAGATATCCAGCTCCATTTTGCACCATTGAAGGATGTCGGGACGATTATGCGTGGGCTCGCTGAGGTGGGGCTGACCACGCGGGAGGCCTGCGCCAACACGGTGCGCAATGTCACAGCATGCCACCTGGCTGGCGTTTGTGCCGGCGAGGTGTTCGATGTGACGCCATATGCGAAGACCGTCGCGCTGCACCTTCTCCGTAACCCGTTGAACCAGAGTCTCCCGAGGAAATTCAAAATTGCGTTCTCCGGTTGCCGTCACGATTGCGCGCTCACCCCGATTCACGACATCGGCCTGTTAGCCGCCCGGTCCGAGGATGGCACCATCGGTTTTCGCATGACTGTCGGAGGCGGCCTTGGCTCAGCGCCCCGCATCGGGCAGACGCTGCGAGACTTTGTCCCGATGGACGAGCTCATCCCGACCATTGAAGCTATCATCAAAGTCTTTGACGCCCTTGGAAACCGCAAGAACAGGAACAAGGCTCGGATGAAGTTCGTCATCGACAAGCTGGGTATGGAGGAGTTTCAGCGGCGGTGGGAAGAGGCCTACGTTTCCCTCGGGCACGCTCGTCCCGATCACGCCCCGATCAATCTGCTCCAGCATCAGGATGAACCACCACCTCTCATCATGCCCACCTCCGCTCAACAGGGCGGGACGGCAGAGACCTCCGGCAACGGCGCCCATGGGAACGGCGACTCTCGCCCAGACAGTGCTTATGAAACATGGAAACGGACCAATGTCGTGCCCCAAAAACAGCCTGGCTATGCTGCCACCGTCATCAAGCTTCCAATGGGTGATCTGACATCGTCACAGATGTATGTCGTCGCAGACTTGGCTGAAAGGTATTCCAACGGGAATCTCAGAACGACGATCAACCAGAACCTGATTCTTCGATGGATTCCAGATTCCTCCGTGCGCCAGCTCTACGAGGAGTTGTCCTCATCCGGGCTCGCAGATCCCGGAGCGGAACTGGTCGAGGACATTATTGCGTGCCCGGGCACGGATACATGTGGTCTCGGCATCACCTCATCCAAAGGCCTCGCTCGGGCGATGGCGGAGGTGTTCCCGCCAGGCCGAGTACCAGAAGACCTCAAGGGCGTGAACGTGAAGATCAGCGGATGCCATAACTCCTGCGCCCAACATCACATCGCCACCATTGGGCTTCACGGGGTCGGCAAGCGTGTGGGTGAGCACGTCTCGCCCGTCTACGAGTTGCACCTCGGCGGTCAGGTCAACGGCACCGCGAAGATCGGTCAAATGACTATCAAGCTGCCGGCGAAAAAGGTGCCGGCGGCGATCTCACATCTGCTCGAGGTCTATCGACGGGATCGGCAACCAGGAGAGAGCCTGCCCGCCTTCATCACGAGGGCTGGCAAGACCAAGCTCAAAGAAGAGCTCATCCCCTACACGATTATCCCAACCTTCGAGGAAGACTCGACGGACTACTATGACTGGGAGGCCGACGAGGAGTTCGTACTCGAAGACCTCGGGCCGGGGGAGTGCGCCGGGGGAGCGTTGGAAATGATTGACAACCGTATGCTGGAAGCGGAACAGGAACTGTACCAAGCCCGACTTCTGGCCGAGAAACACCAGTATGCCATCTCGGTCAACAAGGCCTACCGGGCAGTCCTCGCTGGAGCCAAAGCCCTTCTGGTGACGGAGGGGATGGATCCTGCCACCGATGCGGACACCTTCACCGAGTTTGAGCGACGGCTGATCGAGAAGAATGTGACGCTTGCTCCGTATCGGAACTTGGGCGACCAGATCAGCGACCTGGGGCCTAAGGAGACCACGCCAGAATTTGCCCAGGCCAAGATGGCCTTTGCCCGAGGGTTCGTGGATACCTGCCGGACTCTATCAGAACAAGTTGGGAAAGACCTCAAGCTTGGCGAAGCCGATCAAGCAGCGGCAGCAGCAGTTCCAAGCAATGGAGAGCAGAAGGACGAACAAATTCCCACCACAACCGCAACCACCGGTGCACCTGCTAGTACGGGTGCTGACGCGCTTGTCTATGACCTTCGTGGCGTGATGTGTCCGCTCAACTACGTCAAGACCAAGCTCAAGCTCGAGATGATGGATGCTGGTGAATTACTTGAGGTCTGGCTCGACGCTGGTGAACCGATTAAGAATGTACCGATGAGCCTCCGGAATGACGGACACAAGATTCTGCTGGAGGAGCCATTGGTGGCAGAAGCTACGCACTATAAGGTGCTAGTCGAGAAGGTAGAAGGATGAGAACTCGTAGCAAACCGTCGGAGGAGGCCCTCAGGTCGCTCAACGACTCCCTGGAGTCCAAGCAACCGCAGGATGTGCTCGCCTACGCGCTGGATCAGTACCTTGACCAGATCGTGCTGGCCTGCAGTTTCGGCGCAGAGGATGTAGTGCTGGTCGATATGATTCACCGGATCAAGCCCGGCGTTCCGCTTCTGTACTTGGACACGGACTTCTTGTTCAAGGAGACCTATGAAGTGATGGACCGGATTGTGGCCAAGTATGCGCTACAACCGGATCAAGTGATCCGGGTCACATCCCGCCTCACCCCCGAGGAGCAAGCCACCCGATATGGAGAAGCGCTCTGGCTACAGAACCCTGATCAATGCTGTCACTTGCGCAAAGTTGAACCGCTGGGACGTGCCCTCAGCCACTACGCGGCGTGGATCACTGGTATACGCC
Source organism: Nitrospiraceae bacterium (assembly GCA_046759485.1). Taxonomy (GTDB): domain Bacteria; phylum Nitrospirota; class Nitrospiria; order Nitrospirales; family Nitrospiraceae; genus JBHICF01. Next base: position 14,303 of record JBHICF010000016.1, on the reverse strand, counting down.
GCGACCAGTCGCCGACCCGCGCCCATGCGCCGCTGGTCGAATGGGACGCCAGGTTCGCCCTGGTTAAGTTCAATCCGCTCGCCCGCTGGACGGCCACCGACATCTGGACCTATATCCGCGACCACGAGGTGCCCTATAACACGTTACACGATCGCAACTATCCCAGTATTGGTTGCACGCATTGCACGGCTCCCGTGCTGCCGGGCGAGGATCCTCGGTCGGGTCGCTGGAAACAACTCGGAAAGACGGAATGTGGACTCCACAGATAGGTTCTAGCTGGCAGTGCGTCGTTGGGGGTGTGTCGGTGTGCGTATGTTTGGCTTATGTGAAGAATCAAGCGGACTTTCCGATGCAATCCGCTTTATCTCGTTGGGGGTGATGGAGTGAAGACGCTGGCTGTGATCGTAACGCGAGGCACGTACAACAATCTCTTGCAAGCCTGTGAACTGGTTCGCATCGCAGCGCTCGCCGGCACGCGAGTAAGCGTGCTGTTCCGTGACGAGGCTGCAGGGAAGCTCACGCATGACAAAGTGAAGGAGCTCTCGCTTTCCGAAGGATATCGAGGCCGTGAAGTCCGGTTGCGGGAGCTACTGCGCGAACGGAAGCTGCACGATCTGCCTGCGATCCTGCGAGAAACCAAAGAAAAGGGAGACGTGAAGTTCTCCGTCTGCCGAGATTCCGTAGAATATTTCGATCTCCGGGTCGAGCAGTTGATTTCGGAACTCGACGAAGTGCAATCAGTCGACGCGTTCTGGAAGGAAGAGGTCGCGTCGGCGGATCACGTGCTTACGTTCTGATCGACCCTAGGAAGTCCGGCCTGTACCTTTCCATGGATCAGTCAGGCGAGGGGACAGCCGGGGGGTCCATTGAGGGTTGGACAATCAGTGATGCAATCAATCATCGCCAAGATCGCCAAAGGCCAAAAAACCTGGAAGGACCTCACCTGGGAGGAAGCCAAGCAGGCGATGCGTCTGTTGGTCGAGGGACGAGCCACCCCGGCACAGGTTGGGGCGTTCCTTGTGGCGATGCGTCTCAAGATGGAGTCCGTGGCAGAGTTAGCAGCCTTTACCTCGGCTGCTCGCGAGTATGTGGAGCCGCTTCCTCTCCCTCCTCAGCTGCCGCTCGTGGACTTGCCCACCTACGCAGGGAAACAAGACACATTCCATGCAGCCATCGCAGCCTCGATCGTCGCGGCGGCTGGCGGAGCGGCTGTCCTGATGCATGGGCACGAAGGTATTCCCGGGCGGCCTGGAACCGCTGCCGTGCTCACCAAACTAGGGCTCCCGGTCGATTTTGAACCGAAGCAGGTGGCGGAAGAACTCGCGAGGCGAGGATTCGCGTATTTGGATATCGCACTCTACCACCCGCCGGTCGCTCGCTTCCTAGAGCTACGCGAAGAACTCGGGGTGCGCAATTTCTTTCACCCGGTTGCCCGCATGATGAATCCCGCGCGTGCCCAATCTCAAGTCATCGGATTGACGCATCCGCCGTATTTTGACAAGACCGCCGAGGCCTTGGCCATGCTCGGATGCCAGCGCGCATTGATTCTCCGGGGGGTAGAAGGAGAGCCTGAACTCTCCATCGCATCGGCCACGAAAGTGCTCGAAATCCGAGATGAGCGCCTTATCCCCTTGACGATCCATCCGAAGGACGTCGGACTTCCGCTTCGGTCATTCCGAGAGATGGCTGGGTTCTCCCCTTCGATGGTTGATCGCGAGGCCGCTTTACTCCGCGACGTCCTGCGCAACGAAGTGCGTGGGGGCCAACAGGACTGGGTCGTCTTCAACGCAGCGATGTTGCTCTACGCCGCCGGCAAAGCTTCCACCTTCGCTGCCGGCGTGCCGTTCGCACGAGAGGTCATTGAGTCAGGAGCCGCGGCGCAGAAACTCAGCGAACTCGCTTCAACAGACAGGCCGGGACGAACCTGCGCCGCCAGCCGCGCAGGTACCGAGCCTCGTGAGAGGACGACTTCGTGAAACACCTGCGGCAATTGGAAGACCAGAGCGTGTACATTCTCCGCGAAGCCTATACACACTTCGACAACCTCGCGATGCTGTGGTCCATGGGCAAGGACTCCACGGTGTTGCTCTGGCTCGCTCGGAAAGCGTTCTTCGGCCATGTTCCGTTCCCCCTGATTCATATTGACACGAGCTACAAAATCCCGGCCATGATTGAATACCGCGATCGGCTGGTCCGGGAATGGCGCCTCAACATGGTGATCGGCCAGAATAAGGAAGCCTTGGCGGCCGGGATGAATCACACGCTCGGGCGTGGGGTCTGCTGCACCGCCTTGAAAACTAACGGCCTCAAGAACCTCTTGGAGGAAAAGGGATTCACCGGCATCATCCTCGGCGTCAGGGCGGACGAAGAAGGGACGCGCGCCAAAGAACGGTACTTCTCTCCGCGCGATAAGAACAACGAATGGGACTTCAGGGATCAGCCACCTGAGTTATGGGACCAGTTCAAAACAAAATTTCCTCCGGGGACGCACATCCGCATCCACCCCCTGCTCGACTGGACGGAGATCAATATCTGGGAGTACATCAAGCTCGAAAACATTCCCTTCATGGACCTATACCTGAATCGAGGAGAAGGAACCCGGTACCGGAGCCTCGGGTGTGCACCCTGCACGTTCCCGATTCAATCGACCGCCACCACGGTTGATGAAATCATCGAGGAGTTGCGGCACAGCACGGTCGCTGAACGGTCTGGCCGTGCCCAGGACGAAGGGAGAGGAATGGAACTGCTCCGTAAGGATGGTTACATGTAATGCCCCCTGCCACTATGTCTCCGACACTCACGACCCCGACAGAATCGCTCAATATCGTCATTGTAGGGCATGTCGATCACGGGAAATCCACGCTGCTCGGCCGCCTGTATGCGGACACCGATTCGCTCCCGGAAGGAAAGTTGGATAAGGTCCGGGAAATCTGTCGGCAACAGGGCAAGGAATTTGAATATGCGTTCCTCTTCGATGCGTTTCTCGAAGAGCAGGAGCAGGGTGTCACGATCGATACGGCGCGGACGTTTTTCAAGTGGAACGGACGGCAGTACATCATCATTGATGCGCCTGGGCACAAAGAGTTTCTGAAGAACATGGTCTCGGGCGCTGCGCGCGCCGAAGCGGCGCTCCTCGTCATCGACGCGCAGGAAGGAGTGAAGGAGCAATCCAAAAAACACGGCTATTTGCTCTCACTCCTGGGAATCAAGCAAGTGGCGGTCGCCATCAATAAGATGGACCTGGTCGATTACCGGGGCGACATCTTTGAGGCCATTGAAAAGGAATACCGAGAGTTTCTCGGCCGGCTCAAGGTGGTGCCCGAACGGGTCGTCCCGGTCAGTGCGAAGCACGGGGACAACATCGTAACGCGTAGTGATCAGATGGCCTGGTATACAGGACCGACCGTCCTGGAGACATTGGGATTGTTCAAGAAGGAGACCGCTCGATCGCAGCAACCACTCCGCTTCCCCGTCCAAGATGTGTATAAGTTCGACGCGCGACGCATCATCGCCGGACGGATTGCGGCAGGCCGGCTGAAGGTCGGTGATCGGCTAGTCTTTTCACCGTCCAATAAATCGGCGAACGTCAAATCCGTCGAGGCATTTAACGTCGAGCCGCCGCCGACCGAGGCACAGGCTGGCCAGTCCATCGGAATCACCCTCGACGAGCAGATCTTCATCGAACGTGGTGAAGTCGCCTCCCACCAAGGTGCTATTCCGCTCGTGTCCACGTCGTTCAGGGCAAACGTCTTCTGGTTGGGGCAAGGTCCACTTGAGCGCGGACGTAATTATCTGCTTCGTCTGGCGACCCACGAAGTGGTGTGTGAGATCACAGCCTTCCATCGAATCATTGACGCGGTCGAGCTGGACCAACACCAAGGCGGGAGCGCAGTCCACAGAAATAACGTCGCTGAACTGACCATTCGCACGAAATTCCCGCTCGCCTTTGATCTGTACGGCAATTCCGAGACCAGCGGTCGGTTCGTCCTCGTGGACGACTACGACATTGCCGGCGGTGGGATCATTACCGAGATGATCCATGACGAACAGGAGCCGCTACGCGATGAGGCGAGACGTCGGGATTTTGCATGGGCGAAGGGGGAGGTCGGTGTGGAGGAACGTGCACAGCATTATGGCCACCGAGCTGCCATGATCCTGTTGACTGGCCCTACACAATCCGGCAAGGCGTTCCTTGCAAAGAAGCTGGAAGCTCTCCTGGTCGCCGAAGGTCGACACGCGTACTTGCTGGATGGAGAGAACCTCCGCGTCGGTTTAGACGCCGACCTCCAAGCCTCGGAGTCAACGGGGATACCTGAGATGATCCGCCGTTACGGGGAGGTCGTCCGCCTGCTTATCGATACGGGACTGATCGTCGTCTCCACGACAAATGCGTTCGGATCAGCCCATTCGCAAGCAGCGGAAGCGATCATCACCCTCGTCCATCCCGCTCCGGTCCTGGTCGTGTATATGAGTAAGACGGAAGAGGATCCACTGCCCTACACGGATCTGGTTTTTGCGGGCCCCAAAGACTTTGACAAGGCAGCTCGGCACATCATTGAAGAACTCAAGCGTCGTGGAGTGTTGGCGCATACAATCGGTGCCAAACCTACATTCCAATACTCCATCTGATCGACCAGGGAGGCCCAGTTTGACTCCATGGAACCCTCATGTTAGCGTAGCGTTTCCTTTGACGTTCGGCCTATTCTCAGCCTGGTGAGCTGCTCATGGCCTCCGACAAAGATCTGAAAACGATCCTGAGTAAACTGCACTATACGGACGATGCCAAGGTGGTGCAGCAGATCACCGAGCAAACAAAACAGGTGCAGTCCCGCATGGCCGGGATTCGGTACAAACTTGCCGTGATGAGTGGCAAGGGCGGGGTGGGCAAGAGCATGACCACGGTCAACTTGGCGCTCGCTCTTTCGCGAATGGGTAACCGGGTCGGACTTCTCGATGTCGATCTGAACGGACCATGCGTGCCCCGCATGCTGGGCATGCACGGGCAGTCGCTCACCATCACGTCGGACGGGGCGATCCCTCCAGCAGGTCCCCTGGGCATCAAAGTCGCGTCGATGGATTTTTTCCTCGACGAAGCCTCTCCCGTCAGGTGGAAAGGACCGATGGACTTGAGCCCAGTCTGGCTTGGGGTGATGGAGATGAACGTGATCCGCGAGTTCCTTGCCGACATCACCTGGGGCAGTCTAGATTATTTGCTTGCGGACCTCCCGCCTGGGGCTGCGGCCGATAAGCCACCTGTCATTGCGGGGTTCATCCCCGATTTGGCTGGCGCCATTGTTGTTACCACCCCATCTGAGGTCGCTTCAGACGTCGTGCAGAAGTCAGTCAGCTACGCGCGTGACATGGGGATCACCGTTCTGGGGATCGTCGAGAACATGAGCCGCTATCGGTGTCCGTCTTGCGGAGCAGAGCACGAACTGTTCGAGGGCAACACCGAGGCGTTGTGCGAGGCTCTGGATGTCCCGCTCCTCGGACGCATCCCGTTTGACCCCATGTTGACATCCACATTTGATAAGGGCCGACCTCTACTCGACGCGTCCTACCCGACCCTTCAGCGCTACCAGGACATCGCCGAGCGGGTTCGTTCGATCTTGGACTATAAGAAGGTTATGGCAGAAAAGCTCTGAGCCCGATCCCTACATAGGTGGCATATGAAATTTGTTTGCCTCAATTGCGAAACCTACATGAACTTTGAAAAAGTGGAGAAACCCGCTGAGGGCTCGTTGGGCGTTTTCTTCGGTTGCCCCTCGTGCGGCGCCAAGTTCTCCATGGTGACCAATCCTGGCGAAACCCAGATGGTCAGCTCGTTGGGTGTCAAGCTGGGCGGACGGTCCGCCCCGCCCGAACCCTTCGAGATGACCCGCGGCACCCTCAAAGAGGAGGCGCTCGCGGGCTCTGGTCAGATGGCAGCCTACTTGAATGACAAGATCCAAGGTGGGCAACCTGCCGGGACCTCGGCAAGTTCGACGGGGTCTGCGGCAGCGTCCCAAGATGATGTCACCAAGGGCGCGGAGCCATCAAGCGGGGGTTGTCCTTTCTCCGCCATGGTGTCGCAAATGGGGCTCACTTCGTCAGAGAGCCAGGGCGACTCGAGCGGTACCGGGTCATCGGGGTTCACCTGGACGCCTGATGCGAAGGAGCGCCTGGACCGTTTGCCATCGTTCGTCAAGCCAATGGTCCAGACGAGCATCGAAGCGTATGCGCGTCGGAACGGGTATGCAACCATCACCCTGCAAATCATGGATGACTCGAAGAACGAATCAAACGGCATGGCTTGGTCCGCCGAGGCCGAACAGCGTTTGGAAAATATCCCTGACTTCATCAGGCCCATGGCTCGCCGCGAGATCGAACGCCTCGCCAAGGAGCGGGGAGCCACGACGATCACCGCCCAGCTGATGGACGAGGCCAAAGAGAAGTTCATGAAGTTCATGTAACGGGTGCCTCCTCCTGTTGGCACGTTCAGAAATGCCACCATCCATCATGAGGCGTGGCGCACTGTCCTTGCAGCGTTCGAGTAGCTCCTCTCCGGACATTCGCGTTGACACTCCCCCCATCGTGTCTCCCCACTGCCAGGACGCACGCGTTCAGGAGATAGCTTCACACCACGTGGGAGCGTGGCAAACGCAGGCCCCGCGGCTCGGCAACCCAACCTCACTGAGGTAGCGAGATGGGGGGAGGACGAAAAGGGCAGGTTGGGCTTGCCGGCCTCTTGTCGGCCATGCTTCCTGGACTTGGGCAGTTCTACAACGGCCAGCGCAGGAAAGGCATGGGGTTTTTCCTAGGTCTCATTCTGCTGTTGGGGCTCACGGCGGTTTTGATCGGTTCAGTTGGGGGACCGACGGTGGTCCTCACAGAACTGCAGCGGTCGGCTGAAACGGGAGTACCGTCCGAACTGTTCGGGCCGCGTTTCCTTCTCACTCTCCTGACCCTCAACGGGCTGGTCCTTGGGCTTGCTGTCTGGAGTATCATTGATGCCGCCCGCTCAGCCCACCGCCGCTAGCATGCTACAAGTCCAAAAGGTTCTTGTACGTCTCTCCTGACCGTCCAGCATGAGCCGTTTGCTCGCCCGCACGGCGTTGACACTTCTCTCGGGAATGTGTTAGGAACACCGCAGAAATAGACGACTTTATTGTTTTTTCTAGCCTCACGGTTAGACTCCGATCCGCTTGGAGGACCCCCATGGGCGGTCATAGCCACTGGGCCACCACGAAGCGGCACAAAGCTTCACAAGACGCCAAGCGCGGGAAGATCTTCACGAAGATTATCCGCGAACTCACGATTGCGGCTCGACAGGGCGGAGACCCTGACGGGAATCCGCGCCTTCGTATGGCTATTGCGAAGGCAAAAGACGCCAATATGCCGGGCGACACCTTGAAGAAAGCGATTCAGCGCGGGACGGGAGAGTTGCCTGGGATCACCTTTGAAGAGTTTACATTAGAAGGTTACGGACCTGGAGGCACCGCCCTTCTGCTCGAGGTCACCAGTGATAATCGGAATCGTGCCGTCGCAGAGGTCAGGAACATCCTTACGAAGAACAATGCCAATATGGCGGAAGCCGGAGCCGTTTCCTGGCAGTTTCAGAAAAAAGGACTGCTCGTCGTCGACCAATCGAAGGTGGAGGAAGACCGCCTGTTGTCGCTGGCCTTGGAGTCCGGTGCCGAAGACGTGAAGAGGGACGAGAAAACTTTCGAGGTCATCACAGCTCCAACCGATTTCGAAGCAGTCAAGAAGGCTCTCGTCGACGCCACCCTCGAGCCATCCTTGGCTGAGGTCACCTACGTCCCCCAGAGCTACATCAAATTGGAAGAGAAGTCTGCTGAGCAGATGCTCAAGTTGATGGAATTGCTCGACGAGCACGACGATGTACAAAAAGTGCACGCCAACTTCGACATTCCGAACGACGTCATGGAAAGAGTTGCAGCCGCCGGATGACAGCCTCCAGGTCGACGGCGCTGCGCCCAAGCCCATTCCTTTCGAACTTGCATGATCGCCGCGCTCACTGGCCGGCTAGCCGTTAAGTCTCCTTCACACCTTACGCTCGAAGTCCAGGGCGTGGGATATGAAGTGCTTATCCCGCTGAGCACGTATTACGCACTCCCTGAATTAAATGAGTTAACTTCGCTCAGCATTTCCACGCACCTGCGTGAAGACGCCATTCAATTGTTTGGATTCTTAACCGTCCAGGAGAAAGAGGCTTTCGTCCTACTCACTGGAATTAGTGGCGTCGGTCCTAAAATGGCGCTGAGCGTCCTCTCGGCGCTGAGCGTGCCTGACTTGGTCTCGGCCGTTCAGGCTGGGGATGTGGAGAAAATTGCTACAGTTCCGGGGATTGGCAAGAAGTCAGCCGGCCGGATTGCCCTAGAACTAAAGGATAAGGTAGAGCGCTTACAGCCCCTTTCTACTGGGGCGCGTAGCGCCGGTCCTGCGGTGGCCCATGGGTTTCAGGACGATGCCCTGTCCGCCCTGGTCAATCTTGGCTATCGACCCGCGAAAGTCAAAGAAGTGCTGGCCAGGGTCACGCAGGCGCGTCCAGAGTCTCTGCCGCTGAAGGACTTAATTCGGGAATCCCTGAAAGACCTCGCCGGAGGATAGCCGATGGGTCTTGAACGATGACGTCCACGAAGAACTACTGAGAGGACCTGTAGAGTCGGGCGCGTCGTGTGTGCGTGCTGGTCCACGCCCTGCTATCCCCAGCCCGGCGCCAGTCAGGAGTCCACGAGGTATCTCCTTGCCTGAGCGGATTGTGACCAACCGCGTTTCAGAAGACGAGCGTGGGCTCGAAGCGACCCTCCGCCCGCAGTCGCTGGAGGAGTATGTCGGCCAAGAGCGAATGAAAGAATCGCTTCGGATCTGCATCGAGGCCGCGAAGCTCCGCGGCGAAGCCCTGGATCATGCGATCTTCTACGGCCCGCCAGGGCTTGGCAAGACTACCATCGCGCACATCATCGCCCGCGAGATGGGAGCCGCGATCCGCTCCACGTCTGGGTTGGTGCTCGCTCATGCGGGGGACCTCGCCGCCATCCTGACCAATCTGCAGGATCGCGATGTTCTCTTCATCGACGAAATTCACCGGCTGCCCGCCTCAGTCGAAGAGGCACTCTATCCAGCGATGGAAGATTGCCAGCTCGACTTGGTCATCGGTCAAGGACCGTCGACTCGAACCATCAAGCTAGACCTGCCGCACTTCACGCTCATTGGCGCGACCACTCGTGCCGGAGCGTTGACCTCTCCGCTGCGCGATCGATTCGGCCTGGTCAACCGGTTGGATTTCTACTCTCCTCCAGAACTGGAGCTGATCGTTGTACGTTCTGCGCGGCTCCTGGGAGTGTCGATCGAGCCTGCCGCCGCGGGCGAACTGGCCAGGCGATCCCGTGGCACTCCCCGGATTACAAATCGCCTCATCAAACGGGTACGCGATTACGCGCAAATCAAAGCTGAAGGCGAGATCACCTTTGAAGTGGCCTGCCAAGCCCTCGAATGGCTGGGAGTGGATTCGGCCGGCTTTGATGACATGGATCGCAAGATCCTGCTCGCCCTGATTGAGAAGTTCGCGGGCGGCCCCGTTGGCATCGACGCACTCGCTGCTGCCGTCAATGAAGAGAAGGCCACACTGGAAGATGTCTATGAGCCCTTTCTGATCCAGTCCGGTTATCTGGAGCGGACGCCACGAGGCCGCCAAGCGACACGGCTTTCGTTCGAACACTTTGGAAAGAAAAGAGATTTACTTTCCTGAGGAGACCCCGGTCAGACACGCTGACTACGATGCACCACCATGAGCCCTGCGACCGCTCGTTCACCCCCGCCGCGACCCTCTGGATAGGCAATCCTATTGATAAACCTTGCAAAGCCGGCCTTCGTTCCTGTATCATTGACGGTCTGGCCCTCGGGATCATGAAGTAAGGGTTTCCCCCAGGGTATTCCCATCCAACGTGGCGATAGTCCATGCACGCTGGGGAAGCCCAGCCAACAAACGGGCGGGCCTGAGCACTCACTCACTCGGCGCGGCAATGGGCAAACCGAACGACCTCTCGCACTACCGCAAAGAAATCGACCGGATCGATGACGAGATGCTTCGTCTGCTCAACGAGCGGTCCAAGAACGTGATTGAAATCGGGAAGTTAAAACGGCAGTCCGATATCGAGGCCAATTTGCACACCCCTGCCCGAGAAGCTGAAATCATCGACCGACTGATCCACCATAACCCCGGGCCCTTCCCCAGCGACGCGATCCGCCCTGTCTATCGGGAGATCATGTCCGCTTCTCTGTCGCTTGAGGGTCCTCAGAAGGTCGCCTACTTGGGTCCTCGGGCCACCTTTACACACCTGGCATGCACTCAGAAGTTTGGGGCGTCGGCGCAGTACGTCCCGGTGAACAGCATCAAGGATGTGTTCAACGAAGTGGAGCGCGGACAGTCAAACTTCGGGGTCGTGCCGATCGAGAACTCCACTGAAGGGGTCGTGAATCACACCCTGGACATGTTTATGGATTCGAACTTGCTCATCTACGGCGAGATCCTCCAGGAAGTGTCGCACCACCTCCTTTCCAAGAGCCATCGGCTGGAGGACGTCAAGAAAATCTACTCACATGCGCATGCCATTGCGCAATGCCGGAACTGGCTTGAAGCGAACTTACCGCACGTGCCGGTCTCGGAGGTCCCGAGCACCGCCCGCGCCGCCGAGTTGTGTGTTGATGATCCATCTGCCGCGGCCATTGCCTCAGAACTTGCTGGGGAACTCTACGGGCTGAAAGTCGTCAAGTCCCGCATCGAGGATCATCTCAACAACTTTACTCGTTTTCTGTTGCTCTCCCAGAGACCACCTGAGCGAACCGGCAAAGACAAGACTTCCGTGATGTTGTCGGTCAAGGATCGAGTCGGCGCGCTCTACGATTTACTTCGACCGTTCGCCTCTCATGGGCTCAGCATGACCAAGATTGAGTCACGTCCCTCCCGCCGCAAGGCTTGGGAGTATATCTTCTTCATCGATATCGAAGGACATGTTGAGGAAGACCGTGTCAAGAAAGCGCTGGAGGAAGTGAAGGCCCGCTGTCTCTTCATGAAGATTCTCGGATCGTACCCCTCTCACAATCAGTGATGTAATGCCGCTCAAGGTACACCAAGATATCGCCTCGTTAGTCCCCTACGTGCCGGGCAAGCCGATCGAGGAACTTCAACGAGAGCTGGGCCTCTCGCACATCATCAAGCTCGCTTCCAACGAAAACCCCTGTGGACCATCACCAAGGGCGCTGGCCGCACTGGCGGACGCCACCCCGACGCTCAACCGCTACCCTGACGGCGGCGGCCACCTCTTGCGCGATGCCCTGTCGCGGCATTGGAAGGTTACTCCAGACCACATTATCCTGGGAAACGGGTCTGATGAAATTCTTGGGTTCCTCGCTCGTGCATTTCTCTCGCCCGGCGATGAAGCCGTGATGGCCGACCAGACTTTCGTGATCTACAAGCTCGAGGTGACTTCCGCTCATGGGGTCCCCGTGGTGGTCCCACTGGAGGAATGGCGCCACGATCTGCCGGCCATGGCAAAGGCGGTGACGGCAAGAACACGGCTCCTGTTCCTGTGTAACCCGAATAACCCCACTGGCACATCCGTGGACGCAGCGGAAGTCGACGCGCTCATGGCCCGGCTCCCCGAACAAGTGATTGTCGTCTTCGATGAGGCCTATTACGAGTACGTCCAAAACCCGCACTTCCCCGACAGTCTCAGCTACGTCAAACAGCGCCGAAACGCGATCGCCCTTCGGACCTTCTCGAAAATCTATGGGCTGGCAGGATTGCGGATTGGATACGGGCTGACCACGCCCGAGATTGCCGGCTATTTGAACCGCCTTCGCCCTCCCTTTAATGCCAATAGCCTCGCCCAACGGGCGGCTCTGGCGGCCCTGCAAGATGATGAGCACGTGGCCAGGAGTCGCGCCCTCAACCACGCGGAGATGGCGAAAGTTCGCGCAGGCCTGGCGGCGCTTGGCCTTCAGCCCATCCCGAGCGACACAAATTTCTTGTATGTGAGCGTGGGCAGGGACGGCCGCGAGGTGTTCGAGGCGCTGCTCCGCGAAGGCGTCATTGTTCGTCACCTCGAAGGCCGTATGCTCCGTGTCACGATCGGTCTTCCTGAAGAGAATCACCAGTTTCTTGTCGCACTCAAGAAAGTCTTGAGTGCATAGTTGAGGAGTAGAGGAGCGCCATGATTATCGTCTTAAAACCAGAGGCTACTGAGAAAGAGGTTGATCACATCTTGGACAGGCTCGTGGAGCTCGGCCTGAAAACACATATCTCCAAGGGGGAAGAGCGGACGATCATCGGTGTGATCGGCGACGACCGAATCCTACATAATCAACCGCTGACCGCGTTTCCTGGTGTCGAGAGCGTCACACCGATCCTAGCGCCCTGGAAGCTCGTCAGTCGGGAGTTCAAGAAAGAAAGCACAGTCGTCGATGTGAATGGGGTCAAGGTCGGCGGGAAGCGTTTGACGATGATGGCGGGGCCGTGTGCCGTAGAGAAGCTGGAGTTGACGGTGGGAATCGCTCATGAGGTGAAAGCAGGAGGGGCTCGCATCCTTAGAGGCGGTGCCTACAAACCGCGGACATCTCCCTACTCATTTCAGGGCGTGGGCCGCGAGGGCCTGGATTACTTGATCGAGGCGAGGAAGCAGACCGGGCTCCCGGTGGTGAGCGAGATCCTGGACACGAGGGACATCGAGTTGTTCCTCGAGAAGGCGGATATTATCCAGATCGGTGCTCGGAACATGCAGAACTTCGAATTGCTCAAAGAAGTTGGCGCCTACGACAAACCGGTGCTTCTCAAACGTGGTCTTTCGGCCACCGTGAAAGAGTTCCTCTTGTCGGCGGAGTACATCATGTCGAGGGGCAACCGCAACGTGATGCTGTGCGAGCGGGGCATCCGTACATTCGAAACTCAATACCGAAACACGCTCGATCTGGCTGCGGTCCCGACGCTCAAAGAACTATCCCACCTGCCTGTTATCGTCGACCCCAGTCACGCGACCGGCAAGTGGAAGCTGGTCGCGCCCATGTCCAGAGCTGCCATCGCGGCTGGAGCCGATGGCCTGCTCATCGAGGTCCATTCCAACCCCGAATGCGCGCTCTGTGATGGAGAAGAATCCATCAAGCCGGCCAAGTTTAAGGACCTCATGAATGACATCAAGAGGATTGGAGAGGCGGTCGGCCGCGAATTCTAGCACACGTGCTTTCCGAGAGACCGGTAAGAATTCCCCTGTCTAGGAACGAGGCCCATCGCAGAGAACATGACCATCCACTTTAGGCAAGTCGCCATTGTTGGCGTTGGGCTGATCGGGGGTTCGCTGGGCCTGGTACTCAGGCAAGCGGCACTGGCCGATTCGATCATCGGCGTCGGCCGGCGAATCGAGAACTTGAGGACCGCTGTTCAAGTCGGTGCCATCGACCGGTTTGTATCCGACCCCGTCGACGCGGTCCAGAATGCCGATCTGGTCATCCTGGCGACGCCAGTTGATACGTACGAGCGGCACCTCAGGAACTGGGGTTCTTCCCTGAAGCCCGGTAGCATCGTCAGCGACGTCGGGAGCGTGAAGGGGCCCCTTGTCGGACTCGCGGAAAGCCTGATGCCAGCGGACGCGCATTTTGTCGGCGCACACCCCATCGCGGGAAAAGAAAAAACTGGGGTGGCCGCAGGAACAGTGACTTTGTTCCAAGGCGCCCGTTGCATCGTGACGCCCACGGACCAGACCGACCCGGAAGCCCTGGAGGCAATCCGTGAATTGTGGACAGCGGCAGGGTCCACCGTGCTCACCATGGACCCCTTCCTGCATGACGAGGTCCTGGGAGCCGTAAGCCATTTGCCTCACGTGGTCGCGTTCTCGCTCATTAACGCACTTATGGAAGTTTGGCAGCGGACTGTGCCAGAGCAGGATTTACTGACGTATTCGGGGGGAGGCTTGCGTGATACGACGCGGATTGCTGCGAGCTCACCTGAGATGTGGCGCGACATTTTTCTTTGGAACCGAGACAACCTTATCAGGGTGATTGAGGTGTTCGAACAGCACATCAACCAGCTCAAACGACTCATCCAGGAGGGCGATGGGCCCGGGCTCGAAAAGGAGCTCGAGCGTGCCAAGCAGATCCGAGAGCAGCTCAATCGATAACCCGCCCCTGAGCCGACGGATCACTGTTCCCCATATGACCTCACTCACCATCCAGCCTCGCGGTCCGTTGCGAGGAACCATTTCAGTCCCGGGCGATAAATCCATCACGCATCGAGCCCTTATTCTCAGTGC
>JBHICF010000015.1:0-19030 GCA_046759485.1 Nitrospiraceae bacterium | reverse complement strand
AGTGACCAGCCTCAAGTCCGCTCAGATCGGACGGCAGATGTGGGACGTAATCAGCATCCAGCGGCCGGTTTCTGAGGTAGAGCCACACTCGGCCGTCCTCCTCGTGCTTGGTCACAACCGCCCCTCCGAGAATGACCGTCTTCCCCTTATACCGTTCGGGATGGGTAGACAGGTCGGTGAGCGTCACATGGGGCTCGGCTTCTCGCACGAATTGGTTCGGAATATTCGTGCAGCCTCCAGTGCCTCCGGCTGTCACGAAGGCCCACCCCAGAAGCAGACTGAGAGCAGGAATGAATCGAACTCGCTGGCAGCGATGAGAGAGCTGTTGGAAAAGCATAATTCCGCGTCTGGCAGATCAGCTCGGCCCCGCCGAGCTAGGGGTGGGTTGGTGATCTCGATGCGAACGACAATCTGGTGAGAGAGTAAGGATTCACGCGGGCACCATTCAGGCGCACCCCCCAGTGCAGATGCGGTCCGGTCACTCGACCTGATGCACCCACCTTTCCGATTCGTTGGCCGCGCTTCACGACGTTGCCATCCTGTACGCTGATTTCCGACAGATGGAAGTACATGGAATAGAGCCCCAGCCCGTGATCGATAAACACGCCTTTACCGGAAAAGAAATGGTCGACCGCAAGCCGGACGACCCCATCATTCGTCGCGCGCACATCTGTTCCAGCCGGAGCAGAAATGTCCTCCCCGTTATGAGGATTCCGCGCCTGACCGTTGATCACCCGCTTGCGCCCAAACGCACCTGACACCGTCCCTTCGACGGGGACGATAAAGCGCTCCCGCCACAGACGCTCGCCCGTGACCTCGCCCAACACCGCCCGCACTTCTTTCTGCTCTGCCTTCACCCGTACCAGCGTGTCCTGGTCAAGATCAACCATCGCCTTCGGTAGGTTCAGGTGCTGGACAGGGAATTCCTCACTCAGAACGAGCACATTGTAGCTGAACCGACGCGCCGAATCCGCCGACCTGACCTTAAGCATGAGTTCGTGAGTCCCGGGTCGGTCCATCATATCGATTCCAACCAGCCCTACCCACCTTCCTTCACCATCTTCAGTCGGTTCGTAATAGAAGGGGATCCGACGACCGAGGAATTCCCCCGCCGCTTCGACCGGTTGGCCCCCGACGGGCACTTTCACGATCATGACCTCGCCCTGCTTCCCGCTCAACTGGCCATCGGAGCCTTGTGGAGTATGCAGAGTGCTCGGCAGAAGATCGACAGGGAAGATGCTGGCAAGCACCACAACAGTCATGATGTCGATGAGGTCGCTTCGCTTTCTCACGTCGTCGGCTTCTCCGTGGCTGGGGCATTCATCGGTAAAATCGGGGTCCCGAGACCTGCGAGACCAGCTCCTCCACCCGTCGGTTCACCGCACTAAAGGGGTCCATGCACAGAATCGTCTCCTCCCAGTATCCATTGAGTTTCAAATAGGTCCAGTCGACCGTGTAGGAGCGGTTCTTGGCCCTGGCAAACCTGATGAAGTCTCCGCGCACTTTCGCACGTGTCGTCTGTGGCGGGACGGACATCGCTCGCTGCACGGTCTCTTCATCGATCACTCGTTCAAAGAGAAGACGTGATTCCATCAAGTAATAGAGACCGCGCGTGCGCTTCACATCGTGGTATTGCAGATCCATCAGAAAGACTCTGGGATCATCCCAACCACACTCCTTTCTGCTCAGGAAGCGTTCAATGAGCATCTTCTTACCCACCCAGTCCACTTCCCGGAACAGTTGCATCGGATCGTCGTCCAGCCGGTCCAGCAGCCCACCCCATTTATTGAGGATATCCGACATGACCGGGTCCGGCGGCTGCGTGCTCAAGTAGTCCTGGGCCCGCTCCCAGTACAACCGCTGGATTTCCACTCCGCTCAGCTGGCGCCCGTCATCAAGCTTCACTTTCTTTTTGAGTGTCGAATCCCGTGATATTTCACGGATCGCCTTGACCGGATCCTCCAACTCGATGTTCGGGACCGTGAATCCTTCTTCGATCATCGACAGCACCAGCGACGCGACGCCAACTTTCAGATACGTCGCATACTCAGACATATTGGAATCGCCCACGATGATATGGAGCCGCCGGTATTTCTCCGCATCCGCATGCGGCTCATCGCGGGTGTTGATGATGCTGCGGGAAGAGGTCGTGGAAGAAGACGTTTTCTCGTGGATGTGCTGGGCCCGCTGCGAAATAAAAAACTGCGGCTTCCCCGACATCTTGAGGACTTTTCCTGAGCCGGCGTAGACTTGTCGTGTCACGAAGAAGGGAATCAGCTGTTCCGTGACTTTCCAGAAATCCACATCACGGCGCATCAGGTAGTTCTCATGACATCCGTAGGTATTTCCCAGGGAGTCAGTGTTGTTCTTAAATATAAAAATCTCGCCCGAGAGGCCTTCCTCCCTCAATCGCTCCTCCGCGGCAGGCAGGCAGGCTTCAAGGAGGCGCTCACCCGCCTTATCGTGTACGACCAGGTCTATGACATTGTCGCACTCTGGTGTGGAATACTCCGGGTGGCATCCCGTATCCTGGTAAAATCTGGCTCCGTTCACCAGGAACGCGTTCGATGGCCAACTATTTGGGATCAGGCCCTCGAAGATGTAGCCGAGGACCTTTTCCATAGGGAGATAGATACGGCCGTTGGGCGAGAAAATGAGGCCATACTCGTTTTCAAGTCCGAAGATACGTGGCTTCATAGTCTGCATACGCTGTAAGATTGCACCTGGTTTCAGCATACACCCGCCTGCAAGGTTCTTCAACCGAGCGACACTTTCTCAATAGACTAGCCAGGGCTGTCAGGCAAGGATCTGGCGGGATTCTGCCGCTGGAATCCGACGGAACTTCCGTCCCACGCGAGTGCGGTCAAGTACCGCCACTTCGAGGCCCTCGTGGGGAAGCTTCTGGTTCGTGATGTTTTCCAAGGCCCCGACGCAGAGCGAGAGAGCCGCTGACAAGGTCGAAGTTTCTGCCTTATAGCGCTCCTTCAGAAAGAGCTGCACTGCTTCGGACCGTCCGCCGATGACCGCATACCCCCGTTCGTCGAAAATGCTGCCATCGAACGAGATGCGGTACATTTCATTCTGACGGTCATTCTCTCCGACTTGCGCAACCAGAATCTCCACTTCAAGCGGTTTGAGCTCTTGACTGAAAATGGTGCCTAGGCTCTGGGAATAGGCGTTCGCCAGTGAGCGAGCTGTCACGTCCTCGCGGCTGTACATGAACCCTTTCAGGTCTGCGTGCCGGATCCCGGCTTTTCGCAGGTTCTCAAACTCGCTGTACTTCCCGGCGCCCGAGAATGCGATGCTGTCATAAATCTCTGAGATCTTGTACAGGGAGGCGCTCGGATTATCCGCGACCAGCAAGACTCCATCCACATATTCCATGGCAATGATCGAGCGGCCTTTGGCGATCCCCTTTTTGGCGTACTCCGCCTTGTCCTGCATCATCTGCTCAGGGGACACGTAGTAGGGCATCGCCATGTCAGCTCTCCCGCTTGCGTTCTTCGATCAATGCGGCATACAGAGTCTTCATTCGTTCTTCATCGATATCTTGGACGCCAGAGGCACTCACCACCTTGGCCGTGGGATAGATACCCCGCACGAGATCAGGACCACCTGTTCCAGCATCTTCATCGGCTGCATTGTACAATGCGAGCAGGGCAATTCGAAGTCCCTCCGCCTCCGACAAACTTTTCCGATAATGCTCCCGCATCGAATTCTTCGCGTCCTTCCCCCCGGAGCCGATCGCGTGGTAGTCAGACTCCTCATAGCGACCACCCGTGATGTCATACTTGAAGATGCGCCCTTCTCCCCGTTTCTGATCGTACCCGACGTAAATGGGCAGCACCACCAGTCCCTGAAAGACCATCGCCAGGTTCGCTTTAACCATCTGGCCTAGTTTGTTGGCTTTGCCTTCACAGGACAGTTGCATCCCTTCCAGCTTCTCATAGTGCTCAAGCTCGGTCTGGAAAAGCTTCGCCATCTCAACGCACGGACCTGCAGCACCAGCGATCGCAATCGCCGAATGTTCATCAATGGTATACACCTTGTCAAATCGCCGCCCCGCGATCTGGAACCCCTCGGTCGCCCGACGGTCGCCGGCGATGAGGACGCCGCCTTCGTACTTGATGGCCAAGACCGTCGTGCCGTGGGTGACTGATGGCACGTGGGAGCTGTGCCCTTGATCAGACAAGGGTGATGAAGAGAGGGGCGCCCCGGCGCGATGGGAAGGCGTGAGATCAGGGCGATGCTGTGACAGATAGTCGAAAAAACTCGAACTGTAGTCGTCTGGGAACAACGGCACGCGCGAGGTCTCCTTTACCCCGACTCAGCCGGCACCAATTCGAGACCATCGTGCAGAGCAGGCACCAGCTTGGAGGGTCGAGAGTTAGGCAGTGAGCTTGGCAAGCAAGGATGCTGCTGTATCAGATCCTTCCAGAAGTTCACGAGTGAGCGATTCCGTCCCCCGAAAAGGGTCCATCAAGGGGATCTTCTTAATCGTGGTGTTTCCCACATCGAAGAGCACCGACGTCCAACTCGCGGCATAGACCGACTGCGGGAACCTCTTCAGGCAGTTTCCTCGGAAGTAGGCCCGGGTGTTCTTGGGAGCCGAGAGCTCAGCCTGAGCAATCTCTTGGTCGGTGACCAGCCGGTCGATGAGATGACTCCGTTCAAGCGTGAAATAGAGCCCCTTTTCCGGACGGACGTCATGGTATTGCAGATCCATGAGTAACACCCGAGAGTCGTCCCATCCACATCCCTTCCGCTCCATGTAAGACCTGAGCATGGATCGTTTCGCGACCCAGTCCAACTCGCGAGCCAGCTGCATGGGATCACGTTCCAACTTGTCGAGTATCTCCTCCCAGCGGACCAAGATATCCTTGGTAATCTGAGTCAGCTCATGGCAGGCATAGTAATCCATGGCAGCTTTCAAGTACTCCCGCTGAATGCCGATCGCGGAGGAGACACGACCATCGGCAAGCTTGAGGGTGCTTTTCATATCTAAGTCCCGCGAGATCTCCTTGATGGCACGGACCGGATCTTCCAAATCCAGGTTCGGAAATTCCACCCCGGCTTCGATCATCTCGACGACAATCGCCGTGACCCCGAGCTTGAGGTACGTCGAGAGCTCCGCCATATTCGCGTCGCCAACAATCACGTGGAGCCTTCGGTACTTCGCGGGATCGGCATGGGGTTCGTCGCGAGTATTGATGATCGGCCGTTTGACCATGGTGTTCAAATCCACCAGGCATTCGAAAAAATCAGACCGTTGAGAAATCTGGTACTCCGTCGGTCTGGTTTGATTTTCAGCACCGACCTTTCCCGATCCTGCATAGATCTGCCGGGTCACCAAGAACGGCGCCAAGACCCGCACAATCCGATCGAACGGCGCGGATCGAGCAACGAGATAATTCTCGTGATAGCCGTAACTGTTTCCCTTTCCATCGGTGTTGTTCTTATAAACCAGGAACTGTTCCTTGCCGCGCGACTGGGCCATCGCCGTGAGGCACGAGGCCAGGATCCGCTCACCTGCCCGTTCGTAGGCAATGAGTTCTCGGGGATTCGTGCACTCTGGCGTGGAATACTCCGGGTGAGCGCCATCAACATACAGCCGCCCGCCGTTGGATAGCAGCTTGTTCAGGAGGCGGTTGTATTCGGGTCCAGGCCGTTCCCGTTCCCCCTCGACCTCGAATCCACGCGCATCAAGCAGGGGATTCTCGTTCTCGTAGTCCCAAATGGCCTGAGGAGACGGGATCGCGGGGTACTGCCCGATCAATTGGAGGGAATGTGCGACTGGATCAAGCGATTCAGTGTTTCGAGCGGCGATGCCGAATTCGGTCTCTGTGCCAACGATGCGCTGCACGTATCTTATTCCTGGTTGCGTGTGGTCGCCTAGAAGTAATGCCCCGTGCTGATCGTTTCGATACGCCTGGACTCGGTATAACCCGCGGTGATCGTTCGGACGTTGATGATCTTCTCCCCCTTCTTCCCGGCGATCTTTGCCCAATCGTCAGGATTGGTCGTATTGGGCAGATCCTCGTGCTCCTTGAATTCATCTCGGGTTGCCCGGACGAAGTCATCAGACTTGATTCCTTTACCATCCATCGCGATTGCCCGCTTGATAGCGTATTTCTTGGCACGCGACACGATTCCTTCAATCAGCGCCCCGCTGGCGAAATCCTTGAAGTACAACACCTCTTTTTCGCCGTTGGCGTAGGTCACCTCCAGGAATTTATTCTCTTCGGAATTCGCATACATCGTTTCCACCGTGACCTCGACTAGGCGATCCACCAACGCTTGTCGATCCCCACTATGCCGCTCGAGATCCTCTTGGGCAAATGGGAGGTCTGTCGTCACATACTTCGAGAAGATTTCTCGCGCGGCCCGAGCGTCCGGTCGTGAAATTTTTACTTTGACGTCGAGGCGTCCAGCCCGCAATACGGCCGGGTCGATCAGATCCTGTCGGTTGCTGGCGCCAATGACGATCACGTTGCGCAGTCGCTCCACTCCATCGATCTCGGCCAGGAATTGGGGAACGATTGTGGATTCGACATCGGAAGAAATTCCGGTGCCCCGCGTGCGGAAGAGCGCATCCATTTCGTCAAAGAAGACAATCACCGGGTTCCCGCCAGAGGCCCTCTCCTTGGCCTTCTTGAACACCTCCCGAACCTGCCGTTCGGATTCTCCGACGTACTTGTTCAGCAACTCGGGTCCCTTCACGTGTAGGAAGAAACTGCGAATTTCCTTTCCGGTCAGATGGCCGAGTTTTCTCGCAATCGAGTTCGCGACGGCCTTGGCGATCATGGTTTTGCCACACCCGGGCGGGCCATACAACAAGACCCCCTTCGGTGGGCTCAGTTTGTGCTCCGCAAAAAGTTCCGGATGCAAGAATGGGAGTTCGACGGAATCCCGAACTTGTTCCAACTCGGTCTCCAACCCGCCCACGTCGTTGTAGCTGACGTCGGGGACTTCTTCGAGGACAAGTTCCTCCGCTTCGGATTTCGGAAGCTTCTCGATGACATAGCCTGAACGGGGATCGTAGAGGAGATGGTCTCCCACACTGAGTTTCTCACCGACCAGAGGCTCACCGAGCTCGGCCACTTTTTCCTCATCGAAATGCAAGGTCACCGTGGCCCGGCCACCCTCTAAAACGTCCTTCAGCCGTACCACCTCGCCCTGGCCGTCGAACGCGCGGGTCTCGATAACATTGAACGCTTCGTTGAGGATCACCTCCTGCCCCTTTCGCAGATCCTTCGCTTTGATCGAGGGATGCAGGTTGACCTTCATCTTCCGTCCTGAGACGTAGACATTGGCGGTCGAATCCTGGTTCAGGCTGGAGAAAATCGCGTAGGTGGAGGGAGGCGCCGTGAGTTTCTCCACCTCCTCGCGGAGAGCCTGGATTTGTTCTTTGGCCTCCTGGAGGGTTCCCGCCAACTTCTCGTTCTGCTTGGAGACTTGTTCTAATTGGTATCGGGAATGGTGTAACTGGCGGAGTTCCTCTTCCATCGACAAGATCTGGACACGAAGCTTTTCCATCTCGCGGGCGTGTTCTTCGTTCCTTCTCACCGTCATGGGCTCTCCGTCAGATAAACGGTCCGTGATTTTCTTGACGGAATCTCGGAGGGAGTTCAGCCTGCCAGGATTCCTCTTTGAATCGGCCATTGTCCCACTTTCCGAATGCTCGGAAACCTCGTTAGGACCTGGAGCCTAAACTTGAGCGAATTCTAACACCGACCCGTAAGGTGGTCAACCGCAAGGCCCGTATCATTTTGGCCTCGGAGCGAGCGCATCAAGAAATTGTCGCGTGACCGACTCCACAGAGGGTGCAGCGAGAATCGAGGAAATGACCGCCACGCCGTATGCCCCCGCCTTTCGCACCTCACCGACGCGAGACGGCGTGAGACCGCCGATCGCGAAGATCGGGATACGACTTCGTTGACTCGCTTCCTCGAACGGACGGAGACCGATTGGATCTCCATAGGTGTGTTTGGATGCCGTCTGGTAGACCGGCCCGAGCACCACGAAATCAGCGCCTTCCGATTCCGCACGCACCACCTCTTCCACCGAATGGGTCGAAACCCCGATCAGCCGGTCGGGGCCCAGCAGCCGTCGCGTGACCTTGACCGGCAGACTCGAGGAGCGGAGATGGACACCGTCGGCACCCACGGCCAAGGCAAGATCCACTCGATCATTCACCAACAGACAGGCTTGCCGGGGACGGGTGCAGCTGAGTACCTCCTGCGCCAGTCCGAACAGCTGACGCGTGTCCAAATCTTTTTCCCTCAGCTGAATGGCTCGGAGACCACTCCGGACAGCCGCCTCAATGAGGTGAGCCAAAGGCCGTCCTGCCGTTTGATGTCGATCGGTGATGAGATAGAGAGGAAAATCAACGCGAGGCATGCACGCATCGGGAGCTCAGAGCATTCCCTCGATTGGGCTACTCGCTGTGGCATAGAGCTTCCGTGGGATTCGCCCAGCCTGATAGGCTAACCGCCCAGCCTGAACGGCATACTTCATCGCCTCGGCCATCGCAATCGGATCTTTGGCGCCTGCGATCGCAGTATTCATCAGGACCGCATCGCAGCCATATTCCATCGCAAGCGCCGCGTCGGACGCAGTTCCCACACCTGCATCAACAATGACGGGAACGGTGGTCGTTTCAAGGATGATCTTGAGGTTATAAGGATTGCGAATTCCCAACCCAGAACCGATTGGAGCCGCCAACGGCATCACGGCTGGACAGCCAATATCAACGAGCTTCTGGGCAACAATGGGATCATCATTGGTATAGGGCAAGACGATGAACCCTTCCTTGATCAGCACCTTGGCCGCTTCGATGAGTCCGGCCGTATCCGGAAACAACGTTCGCTCGTCACCAATGACCTCAAGTTTCACGAAATCGGAGACGCCTGCTGCGCGAGCGAGTCTCGCGTACCGAAGCGCGTCCTCCACCGTGTAGCATCCTGCCGTGTTGGGAAGAATCATGTAGCGCTTCGGATCAAGGTAGTCGAGCAGATTCTCCTTGGAGCGGTCGGTGATATTGACGCGACGGACCGCCACGGTGACCACCTCGGCGCCCGATGCCTCGATGGCTTTCTGTGTCTCAATGAAATCCTTGTACTTCCCGGTCCCCACCCAGAGACGAGACCGAAACTCACGCCCGGCGATCGTCAGTCGATCGTTTTCCATGCTACCCATCCCACCAGAATTGAGCCATTGATTCATTTAGTCATCGTATGATTGGACGATTCCGTCAATGAGCCAACGAATCAATGATTCAATCACTCAATTCTTCTGTCCCTCCTCCCACAAAACTGATGATTTCGATTTGGTCACCCTCACACAGACCGCGCCGATCAAATTCCTGTCGGTCCACGATCTCGGTATTGAGTTCGACTGCTACACGGTCGGAACGCACGTCCAGCTCACGCAGCAAGTCACCGATAGTCCCGCCTACGTGAATCTTTCGACCCTCGCCATTGACCTGGACCTGCAGACATCCCTCTGCCATGCCTTGATACCTTGGGACCTCGGACCATGTGCACCAGCTAGCTTGTGCACTTGAGAACCACGCAAGGATACACGCATCCTACGGGAGGGCTTAACGCCTTGTCAACAAAGCGCCGCTCCAGGCAAGGGGCTTGGCTTGAACCTGGTAGCGTCCGAGCGGTTTTGGGTCTATCATAATCTGGCATAAACCCGCGCAGGCGACCCTCGACTTGGGGGGTCGTCTACCCACCCTCCACACCAGGAGGGGCGCTGAGGCTAGAGAAGCGATGACAGAGACAAACCGCGCGCTCGCCACCGTATTCGAGGCCACGGCGAATCTGCTAGCAGGTCAAAAGGCGAATGTGTACCGGGTTCGCGCCTACCGACGTGCGGCAGAAGCCATTCTCCAATTGGACGAGGATATCAGCGCAGTAGCAGCGCGTGGTGAGTTACGATTGATCCCTGGCATCGGTCGAGACTTGGCATCGAGAATCGAGGAATTCCTCTCAACCGGCACCATTCAGGCCTACCAGGAATTGAAGAATCCGTTGCCTCCGGAGGTGGTCGCATGGATCAGCTTGCCAGGCCTTTCCGAGCCGGTGGTCCAGCAGCTCTACTTCCGCCTCAGCATTCGTACACTCAGCGATCTCGAGGCATTGGTACGATCACATCTGTTACGAACCCTGCGTGGGGTGAGCGCCTCTGAGGAGGAGTTGCTCGCGGCTATTCAGGAGCGACAGGATTGCGCGCCCGATCCATGAGCGCGCGGGGCCAAGCGTCCGTTCCTGGCCCCGGCCCCGGCGCTGTCAATGAAGCCGGCGGCGATTTAGACAGGTTGTAACTTCTTGAAGATCTTCCAGGTCTTCAACAGCTCAACAGCTTTCTCCAGCTGAGGATCTCCGTCTAGGAGGTCTTTGTCAGCGGGGTCACTTGAGGCCCCCTTCCGTTGAGAATCCGCACTGCCTTCGGGTTTGCCCTCTGATGACTTCTCCTTCGCGTTGTTGGAATTGGTTCCTTGATCTCCCCCATCCTTGCCAGCACCCTGCGCCTTGACCACAATATCGGGGGCGATGCCCTTCGACTGAATGGACCGCCCCTTGGGGGTGTAGTACTTCGCGGTCGTCAACCGGAGTCCCGATCCATCTGCCAGCGGCAAGATCGTTTGGACAGACCCCTTGCCAAACGTGGTGGATCCAATGATGACGGCTCGACCCCAGTCTTGGAGCGCACCGGCGACAATCTCCGAGGCACTTGCGGAGCCTTCGTTGACCAACACAATCATGGGCAATTCATCGGGCTCCTCATTCGACCGTGCGAGGTATTCATCCTTGCGGTTATCACGCCCCTTGATGTAAACGATCAGCTGACCTGAGGGGACGAATTGCTCTGACACCTCAACCGCTGAAGTGAGCAGTCCACCCGGATTGTTGCGCAGGTCAAGGATGGTGCCTTGGAGATTCTGTTCATGGAATTCATTCAGGACGCGTGACAGGTCCTTGGCGGTCGATTCCTGGAACTGGCTGAGCCGAACATACCCGATGTTGTTATCAATCACCTCGGACCGGACACTCCTGATCTTAATGACGTCGCGTACCAATGTGAACACAATTGGGGCCGGACTTCCTTCCCGTAGTATGGTCAGGGTCACTTTCGTCCCCTTGGGGCCCCTCATGCGTTGGACCGCTTCCATGATAGTCATATCCTTTGTCGCTTCATCATTGACCTTCGCGATGTGGTCCGCGGCTTGAATGCCGGCACGCTGGGCCGGTGTGTCCTCAATGGGGGCGATGACCGTCAACCGGTTCTCCTTGATCCCGATTTGGATACCGACCCCGCCAAATTCGCCCTTGGTCTCGACCTGCATCTCCTTATACATTTCGGGGGTCATATAGGCCGAGTGCGGATCCAGAGTCGAGAGCATGCCCCGCACAGCGCCTTGCACCAGCTCCTTCACATTCACGTCTTCGACGTAGTGCTTCTGAACCTGAGCCAAGACCTCAGAAAAAGTTTTGAGTTCTTCGTATGTCTCTGTTGCATAGCCGGTGTGCTCCCAGCTTTTCCCGAGCAGCACGCCGACCACCAGCGTCATGACGAGCGCTGGCCCCAGATACCACGACCTGCGATGCTCCCCCTGTGCCATAACCTTCTCTTCCTTTCCTTTGAGCCTACTTTTTGCTCGCCAACCAGACCAACGGATCTACGGGATTCGCTCCTTTGCGCAACTCGAAGTAGAGCTTATTGTCCTTGGTCATCCCCGTATCTCCCGTTTCCCCAATCACTTGACTAACCCTGACCGGTTTCCCGGCGCGAACCAGGAGTTTGGAAGCATGAGCGTAGAGAGAGAAAAACCCGTTGCCATGGTCAAGGATGATGACCAAGCCGTAGCCTTTTAACCAATCCGCATACGCAACCTCTCCAGCCATCACGGCCTTGATCGGGCTGCCTTCCTCTGTCCGAATTTCGATGCCCTTTCGGTGAACATAGGTATCGAAATTGGGGTGCTTCTGCCGGCCGAAAAAGGAGACCACTTCGCCCTCGGCCGGCCATCGAAACAAGCCCTTCAACGCGCCAGCCGAGCCCCTCTTCAGCGCCCGTGCGGCAGCAGCCTTCCTCCGCTGCTCCAATTCCTTCAGCAAGGCGTCGACCCTGGACGCTGATTGCTGCTTTTCCTTGATAACGCGCTCGTACGATTCCTTTTGCCGACTCAGCTTCGCCACATACCGCGTCTTCTGCCGCTTGAGGTTCCGGATCCGGGCCAACGTCTTCTCCGTCGTTCTCTTCAGGCCCAGCATTTCGCCCCGTGCGTCTTCTCTGTCATGCTCCACTTGTTCCAAACGCTCAATATCGTGGCGGAAGGACTCCATGAGGTCATATTCCCGCTTGGAGACGGCTGACAGATATTGGAACCGCCGATGAAAGCTCGCATAGTCGTCGGTTCCGAGGAGAACGCCGAGATTGCCAAACCGACCTTCAATATATTGAACGCGCAACCGGGCCAGGATTGAGCTGCGACGTTGCTTGATGCGAGCCTGCAACTCACCGATCTGAGCATTGATCCCCTCGATCTGCCGATCCTTACGCCGGAGCTTGCGATTAATGTACTCACGGTCCTGGCGGTAGCGCGCAAGCCGTTTATCCAAGTGCTGGATCGCCTCGAGTTCGGTTTGCTTTTTCTTCTCGGTCTGGTTGATCGATTTCTTGTTCTGTCGGATTTCTCCTTGGAGCTTCTCCAGAGTCCGGCGCTGGCGTTCAATTTTCTTGGACAGGGGATCCTTGGAATCCTTGCCTGCCAACGCGAGCGGGAGAGCCCACATCGCACACACCAACGAGGCAGTTGTGAGGGCAGCGATCCAGACCTTCATGTTTTGGCCCTGCCGATATCGACCAACGAGACAAAACTACCCGTGAACCCCAGAAGAAGACCGGCACCAACCAGCGCGGACGAAAGATAGACGGTAAAGAAGTGGGCCCCGATGCCCAGGCCCAGGAAATGACCCGGCGACCCCACCTGTGCCTTCATCAATTCGAACCCCCCTCTGAGTACCACTAAGGATAGTATACTCCCAAGCGTGCCCAGGATCGCACCCTCCAAGAGATAGGGAACTTTGATAAATGTCCCGGTGGCACCGATGAGCTCCATGATCTCGATCTCGTCTTGACGTGCTTGCAAGGTCAACCTGATCGTACTGCCGATAATGGCGACTGACGCGATCGAGAGAATGCTCCCGACGGTCAGCGCAGCCAGCTCGAGATACCTGATCACGGCCGAGAGGCTCTCCAGCCATTCTCGGCTGTACTGCACGTCCGCAACCCCGGGGATGTCACGAATCCCTCCAGCCCATCGCTTGACGGACTTGGCAGACCGCAGAGCAGGCACGAGGACCACTTCGAATGACGCGGGCAGTGGGTTTTCGCCGAGTCCCTGCAGGAGATGAGAGTCTGAAGGGAACTGTTTGCGAAACTCCTCCAGTGCCTGGTCTTTGGACACATAGGCCAGCGCTTCGACTTGTGGAGCCTCATCAATCTGCTGTTGGAGCTTCTTGATGTCCTGCTGAGATAATTCATCTTCCAAGTACACCACGACCTGAAAATCTTCCTGCAATAAATTCGCCACAGCCTTGAGGTTGAAATACACCAACAAAAATACCCCAAAACACGCTAATGTGAAAGCGGTCGTCAGCACTGCGATGAGGGTGGAGGTCCGGTTGAGACGAATATTGCTCAGGGCTGTGCCAACCCAATACGTCAGGCGATTCACTGGTGAGACTCCTCATTGGTGACCAGCATGCCCTGGTTGAGCGACACAACCCGGCAGTGAGCCTGTTCCATCACCTGCCTGTTGTGGGTCGCGACCATGACCGTCGTTCCTCGGGCATTGATCCCTTTGAACAGCTCATTGATCTCATTCGCCAGTTCGGAATCAAGGTTCCCCGTTGGTTCATCGGCCAGCAAGATCATGGGGGCGTTGACAATGGCCCGGGCGATACAGACACGCTGCTGCTCGCCCGCTGAGAGGGTCATCGGACGGGCCTCAATTTTGTGCTCGGCCCCCACGGCCTTTAACGCCTCCATGACCTTCAGTCGGATGTCGAACGTGGAGGCGCCTTGCACGACCAGGGGTAAGGCAACGTTTTCGAAGACACTTTTCTTGGGCAACAATCTGAAATCTTGGAACACCACCCCGATCGTTCGCCGAAGATAGGGCACTTCCCACGGCCGGATCCTCGCCGTGTTGCGACCCTGGATGAGAACTTGCCCCGTGTCTGGACGCTCGGCGCAGAACAGGAGTTTCAGGAGAGTCGTCTTGCCTGCCCCGCTGGGGCCACTGAGCAGCACAAACTCACCTTTGTCGATCTGCAAGTTCACATCGGACAGTGCCGGTCGACTGTCATAATACTTGGAAACATGAAAAACTTGAATCATTGATCCACGTCGCGGCAGGAGGTTCGGAGCCAGGGGAAGTTCGTCACCAACGGGCATCCTCGCCCGGCACCTCGAAGGCGTTCTCGATATGTTGGGTCACCTTGGGGCTCGGTCCATCGCCTGCACACAGAATCACGTCGAACCGACAGGATTGGTTTCGAAGGCCATGACGGGCAAGATACACGGCCGCGAGACGAACCAGCCGAGCCTGTTTCCGTGCATCCACCGCGTGTGGGGCTCCCCCATACGCCGACGACCTTCGAGCTTTCACCTCGACAAACACCAAGGTGCCGTTCCGTTGTGCCACCAGGTCCAGCTCACCAAAGACTGATCTGGCGTTACGCTCCAGAATGCGATATCCCTTCCGCCGCAAGAAGCGTGCAGCTTCTGATTCAGCCGCTTGCCCAATGGTTCTCCCAACCCGCTTCATACAGTCGGCGTGTCACGCCGCCCGACGCATTCGTCGACTGGTCGGAAACTCCGTCTATGAATCTCGCAGGGCCCGTAAGCTGCCAGTAACCGAAGGTGCTCAGTGGTCGCATATCCTTTGTGACACTGAAAATTATAGTGGGGATAGCGCCGGTGATAGTCGCCCATGAGGCGATCGCGGCTGACTTTAGCCACAATGGACGCTGCCGCAATCGAAACCGACAGACTGTCGCCTTTAATGATCGGACGCTGAGGAAGAGAAATGAAAGGAAGCGTGACGGCATCGAGGAGGAGAACCTCGGGAGACGGGCACAGGACCTGGATGGCTCGCGCCATAGCCAACCGGGTCGCCTCCAAGATGTTCATGGTATCGATTTCGCGCTCCGTGGCAAGGCCCGTCCCCACGCCCAAGGCACGCCTTGTAATTTCCTCATAGAGCCGTTCCCGATCGGCTTCAGAGAGCTGCTTGGAATCGTTGAGACCGTCCAGAGCGCAACGGTTGGGCAAAATGACCGCTGCCGCAACGACCGGACCGGCAAGCGGGCCCCGTCCAGCCTCGTCAAGGCCTGCGACGAAGCGGTACCCGCAACGCCGAGCTTCAGCCTCGAAGATGTCGCTTGGTATCAATGCGGCTCTCTCTTCGCGCGCCACATGATCTCAGCGGTTGGAATCAGGATCAGCCGGTCAGGCCTTTCCAGCCGGGGCTGCTGCCTCTGACACGTCCTCTGCCTCAGCCTCACTCTTGGTGCCACCCCGCGACACCTCGGCCTGGGTCTTGACGTCTGTCGAAAACTCGCGCTCCCCGATCTTGGCCGTCTTGCCCTTCCTGCCACGCAGGTAATAGAGCTTTGCCCGACGTACTTTGCCTTGCCGCACGACGTCGATTCGAGTGACCACCGGAGAGTGGAGCGGGAAAATTCGTTCAACACCGACCCCGTACGAGACCTTCCTCACCGTGAAGGTCTCGCTGTTGCGCCCTCCCTTGCGACTGATCACCACACCTTCGAAGATCTGAATCCGTTCCTTCTCCCCTTCTATCACCTTCACGTGGACCCGAACGGTATCGCCGATCTCAAAAGAAGGTTTCGATTTCTTCACCAACGCCCGTTGGATCCGCTCCAACCGATTCATGTGACTACCCCTCCTCCGCGCACTTCGCTCGCGCACCCGCGGTTTCTTCGCGGATCACATCAGCGAGCAGCTGACGGTCCTCTTCAGTTAACAGCCGACCAAGAAGTAAATCCGGCCGCTTGAGATAGGTGTTGCGCAGGGCTTCCTTACGTCGCCACCTTCGAATGGCTTCATGGTTGCCTGAGCGTAACACCTCCGGAACTGATAATCCACCGACCTCCAGGGGCCGAGTGTAATGCGGCCAATCCAGCATGGCATCTACGAATGACTCATTCTGCACTGACTCAGGAGCACCGACCACCCCAGGAATGAGACGCGCCGTGGCATCGATCATCACAAGCACTGGGAGCTCACCGCCGGTCAAGACATAATCTCCGATCGAGACCTCTTCAGGCTTCAGTGCAACGCGGACCCGTTCATCAATGCCCTCGTAATGACCACACAGAAACAGCAGCCTGCGTGGTTCATCTCGCCATTCCTCAGCCACCCGTTGGGTAAAGGGGCGTCCCTGCGGCGATGGGAGCACCAAGCGACACGCGGCATTGGTCCCAAAGTCTCCGTATTCCAGCCGCAACGCCTCGACCGCGCTGAGGAGAGGCTCGGCCTTGAGGACCATTCCGGCTCCGCCTCCATAAGGCGCATCGTCGGCCACGAGGTGGCGGTCTAGTGTGTAGTCCCGAAGATTATGGACCCGGACTTCCAAGAGTCCGCTCTCCTGTGCCCGCTTGAGCATACTCTGGCCCAGCACCGGCAGGACCATGTCGGGGAACAGCGTCAGAATGTCACATCGCAGCGGCGTCGCCATTGGCTGTCAATAACTCCTCACTGACCCGCACCACCATCGACCGCTCTTTGACGTCCACCGCGATCACCATTTCTTTGGTGGCAGGAATCAAGATTTCTTTCCCATCCCGGCGGACCACAAAGACGTGGTTCCCTGGCGTTTCGAGCACTTCCTCCAAGATCCCAAGCTCGCGACCGCTCTCATCAGTGACGTTCATCCCGGCCAGCTCATATTCGTAATACCACCCTTCTGGCAAGGCCGGACTCTCCTCCTGTGGTATCTGAACAAACGCGCCACGGTAGACCGAGGCTTCCTCAGGGGTGGAGAAGGCATCAAGCCCCACGATATAGGAATCGGGACCGCCCCGGACGCCCGTGACAGCCGCCGAAATCGTTTGGCCGGACGGCGCAACCAGGGTCACCCGCGTCAGCCGTTCAAAACGGTCAGACACATCAGTCAAGGACTGGACCCGCACCTCTCCCTTCACCCCAAAAGGCTTCACGATTCTCCCTATCGCAACATGACCAGGAGCGTTGACCATCACTGGAGTCAGGGCAAAGGTAAAAAGGACAAGAGCAAACGTGAGTGAGATCAGAACTCAGTTGAGGCGATACGGTTACCGTTCTTCCTTCATCACGAACTGGGCTTGGCATTCGTTCGCTCTTCAGCGAACTGCTTCAGCAACCCGGCCCTGCGGAGCAACGTTCGCACGGTCACAGAAGGTTGGGCACCATTTCTGAGCCAGCGGAGCACGCGCTCCTGCTTAAACTCCGTTACAGCTGGATTTTTCAGCGGGTCATGGGTGCCCAGCACCTCGAGAAACCGTCCGTCCCTGGGCATCCTCGAATCCGCAGCCACCACGCGATAAAAAGGCCGCTTATGTCGTCCCGCTCGAGCAAGTCGTAAGTGAACCGCCACGTGTGTATCTCCTTCCCTATTCGCTAGAAGCTTAATTGACTCCTCAATCCCGGTTCAGCATCCGTGCAATCAGAACGACCGTAGCACCTGAGCCAACTGGCGTCGGCCACCAGTTCCGGTCAGGGCTTTCATCATCTTCTTGGCATTGAGAAACTGCTTGATCAATCGATTCACATCCTGCACGGTCCTCCCGCTGCCCCGTGCGATGCGCTTCTTACGGCTCCCATTAATGATCGTGTGGTCCCGTCGTTCTCGTGGAGTCATCGAATCGATGATCGCGACGACTCGAGCAATGTCCCCTTCAGGCGCCTCATGCCCGGCCATCGCTTGCAGTCGGTCTCCACCAGGGAGCATGCCCAGGATCTGCTCAAACGAGCCCATCTGGGACACTTGCCCGATCTGATCACGGAAATCTTCCAACGTGAGTGTCTTCGAGGTGAGCTTCTTCTGCATCGCCTCGGCTTGCTCAAGAGAATATGTTTCCTGAGCTTTCTCAATGAGCGACAGCACATCACCCATGCCCAGGATTCGCGACGCCATCCGGTCGGGATAGAACGGCTCCAGAGCATCCACTTTTTCTCCAACGCCAAGAAACTTGATCGGCTTCCCGGTGACCGCGCGGATGGACAGCACGGCCCCACCTCGCGCATCACCCTCCACCTTCGTCAGCAACACCCCGGTCAGTCCGACCCGTCGATCGAACTGCTCCGACATGGCCACCGCATCCTGGCCAGTCATGGCATCAGCGACCAGCAAGACCTCCTGAGGTCGAACAGCGTGTTTGACCTCGACCAATTCCTCCATCAGTTCGTCATCCACGTGCAGACGCCCGCCGGTATCCAGAATCACCACGTCAAAACCCTGATCCTGACCTCGTGTCACACCACCCACGCAAGTCTGGACCACATCAGCACGTGTGGAGCCAGTGCGAGCGGCCTGGTGCACCGGGATGTCCAAAGACGAGCCGAGACTGGAGAGCTGCTCGGCAGCAGCGGGCCGGCGCGGATCGGCTGCGACGAGGAGCACCCGTTTGCTGAGCTGCTTGAAGTGTCTGGCAAGCTTTCCGCATGACGTCGTCTTCCCGGCCCCCTGCAGTCCCACCATCATGATCACGGTGGGAGGAACCGAGGCCAGCTTCAGACCACTTTGCTCCCCGCCCATCAGCTCCCGGAGCTCGTCCCACACAAGTTTCACCACCTGGTGACCCGGGGTGAGGCTTTGAAGCACTTCTTGACCGACTGCCTTCTGGCGGACTCGCTCAACAAAATCTTTGACGATTTTGAAGTTGACATCCGCTTCGAGGAGCGCCACGCGGACCTCTTTCAGTCCGTCGGAGATATTTTGCTCCGTGAGAAC
>JBHICF010000014.1:0-19240 GCA_046759485.1 Nitrospiraceae bacterium | reverse complement strand
GTGTCGACTTGCGCTCCGTTGACCTTGGTGATGACGTCTCCCGGCTTGATGCCCGAGCGGTCAGCCGGGTCGTTCTCGAACACCTCGTTCACTAAAACGCCTTCACCCTCTTCGACTCCAAATTTCCCGGCCAGATCAGCCGTCAGGGGCTGAATGCCCACGCCCAGCCACCCCCGGACGACCTTGCCACGCTTCAACAACGACCCCATCACTTTCTGCGCCATGTTTGACGGGATGGCAAAGCCGATCCCCTGCGCGAAGTTGATGATGGCGGTATTGATCCCGATCACTTCCCCATGCAGATTGAACAGCGGCCCCCCAGAGTTTCCAGGATTGATGGAGGCGTCCGTCTGGATAAAATTCTCGTATCGCGACAAGTTCATATTCTCCCGACCGACTCCGCTCACGACCCCCAAGGTGACCGTGCGATCCAGGCCGAACGGGTTGCCAACTGCGAGGACCCATTGACCAACTTTGACCGTGCTCGAATCCCCGAACTGTACATTGGGGAGCTTACGGTCTGCGTCTACCTTGAGGACGGCCAGGTCGGTGTCTGGATCCTTGCCGATGACTTGCGCGTTATATTTCGTGCGGTCGGAGAGACGAATTTCAACCTCGGTGGCATCGCCGACGACATGGTTGTTGGTGACGATATACCCATCAGCGCCAATGATCACGCCGGAGCCAGACCCGGGTGAGTTAGGAATGCGCTCGCGTGGTGAGCCACGGAGCTTGCCCGAGGAGTTCGCTGGCAACACATTGACCACCGCGGGTTTGACCTGCTCGGCGAGTTTCGTGATGACCTCCTGAACTTCTTCCAGCATCCGAAGACCCTCGGTGCTTGCGGAAGCGTCCGTCGGACCGCCGATGGACCAAACCGTCACAGGCGTAGGGCTGAACAACCATAGAACCGACAGGGCGACCACGACCGCTGCACGTCGAACCATTCGCATAGAGCCTCCTCCTGACGCATTACCGCTGTTGATTTCTTTAATTATACACCATTGGGCCTCGCGTTGCCTCTTATTAGGCAGAGGCGCGCTTGCGTTCGAGGAACTCCGGGAGGATCGCGTTCACGTCATCCCGCCGTCCCAGCAGCATGGCCACATCTCCGGAGCGGAGCCTCTCGCTCGCTGGGGAGGCCAGCAGGGTAGGGCCCCGGAACACCGCAATCACGCGCGTGCTGGAGGGCAACCCGAGCTGACCGGCAGGCCGTCCCACTACAGCGGCTCCCGGAACAATCCGTACGCGCTTCAACGTCGCGGACCGAACAAATAGGTCGCGCTCAAGCATGACCAGGTCCTCTCCAAGCACCTCCGCTTCCAACTGACTGGCGACCTGATCCACATACAACAGTTCCTTTTTGATACGTTGTACGCGTGCAGTTTTCTCCGAGAGCACGCGCTGGGCTTCACGCACATCTAGGTCACGTGCGAGAGGATCCTCTTCCTGTACTCGCAGGTCCGACAGCTGAAGCCCCAACTCCTGGTGAATTCCCTCCAATTGGTCGCAAAGAGAGGAGGCTTGCCAGTGGAGCTTGAGCGCCTGAGTCTTGCGATTCACCCGCTCCGAGATCGCGAGCGTCGTCTCCCGGATCCGCTCGGCGGTAAGTGTAAACTCCCTTCGGATACGGCGAAAGAATTCGGTTCTCATAAGGAGGACTTGTCCCATCGAACCTGGTATGTCCGATAAGGACTATTATGTCAACTTCTACTTCCTACTCGATCCTCGGTGCCCGCCCACAACCGGGCCAGATTCCTCCGATGTCTGACTATCACCAACCCACCTACCACGACGGCAAAACCCACGAACAGCCAACTTTCCCCATACAGAGCACTCACCCCCGGAAACGCGCCGAACGCCACGATCGCCGACAGGGCCGAATATCGCCACACCGCCAAGCACACCAGCCATACCGCCAGGAGCGTCAACCCGATAGCCGGCGCGATCCCAAATACCACCCCGAACGCCGTGGCGACCCCTTTTCCACCCGAGAACCGCAGAAACACCGAATAGAGGTGGCCCAGAATCGGACTCAGACCAGCCAGGAGGATCAGTCCTTCTTGCTGGAGACTCCGCTGCGCCAGCCACCCGATGATCCATCCCTTCCCGACATCCCCCAGGAGGGTGAGAAGTCCCACCCGTTTCCCCGACACCCGCAGCACATTCGTGAAGCCGATATTCTGGCTTCCCGCCGTGCGCGGATCAGAGGTACCAGACCATTTCGCGAAGACCACCCCGAACGGGATGGCACCCAGGAGATAGCCCACTACCACTAGGGCCGGGAAAACCCATTCGGAGTTCACCATGCAAGCCAAGAATCCACAACCCCTCGCGGCGTTAGGTTACTCTATCCCTTGAACCTGACCTGCCGCCAGAAGGTCACAAAGTACTGACCGCCTGAGATGAGCCCCAAAGCCAGCGCCAGGTACAACAGACCTGTGCCGATCAGGTGCAGATTCCACGAAGGAAACAGGAGTCCGTCCTGGAGGATGAGGAAGACGATCGCGATCACTTGCAGCGTCATCTTGTATTTTCCGGTTCGTTCAACAGGAAGCGTCATGCCTTCGGACGCCGCGATGGCCCGCACACCAGTGACAGCGACTTCACGGGCAATGATGAGGATCGCAATGACGGCCGCCACGCGTTGAAATTGCACCAGCAGAATCAACCCTGACAGGACCAGCAATTTATCTGCGATGGGATCAAGCAGCCGCCCAAGCTTGGTGACTTGCGACCGTCTCCTGGCAAGATAGCCATCGAGGAGATCGGTGACGGCAGCCACGACGAAGACCAACGCCGCTGCGAGTGAGCGCTCCGGGGTGGGAGTCGAAAAGAGGACGACGAACACGGGAATCAACAAGATGCGCGCGAGGGTGAGTAAATTAGGCAAGTTCACGTTTGTCTGCTCGAGTCCCCGCTGGCTCACGAGCGAGCCAGCCTCCTTGATGGAATCCATCATGCGCATCCTGCTTCTCAACCGCAGCCGGACGAGACGATCGAATTCAGGTCAAGCGACCCCGCTGCGAAGAAGATCGTGTAAGTGGAGCACTCCGAGGATGACACCCTTGTCGCTGAGCACCACGAGGGATGTGATCGAGAATCGTTCCATCGTCTGCAGCCCACGGGCGGCTAGTTCCTCAGGACCAATGCTTTTGGGATTCTTGGTTGCCAGCTCCCCTGCCCGCGCTTTAGAGAGATCCACGCCCCGCTCGATGACGCGCCGCAGGTCACCGTCCGTCACGACGCCCAGCAAGTTGCCGCGAGGATCGACCACGGTCGTCATCCCCAACCGTTTCTTCGTCATTTCTAGGATGGCCTCGTGGGCGGAGGCTTCAGCAGCGACCCGAGGGATGGCATCTCCCTGGTGCATGAGGTCCTCGACCTTGAGCAACAGACGCCGGCCCAGCGTACCGCCGGGATGGAATTGCGCGAAGTCCTCTTCCTTGAACCCCCGTTTCTGCAGAAGCGCGATGGCCAGCGCATCGCCCATCGCCAGCGCTGTCGTGGTACTGGCCGTCGGAGTGAGCCCCATCGGGCAGGCCTCTTCGTTGACGGACACATCGAGCACGATTTCACTGTTCTTGCCCAAGGTCGAGTTCACACGCCCAGTCAAGGTGATCACCGGGATGCTCAACCGCTTGACGAACGGGAGCAGCTTCAGCACTTCTTCGGTCTCTCCACTATTGGAGATCGTGATGAGGACATCCCGGCGGGCCAGCATTCCTAAATCGCCATGGATCCCATCGGCGGGATGCACGAAAAACGCCGGGCTTCCGGTGCTGGCAAGGGTCGCAGCGATCTTCTGGCCGATGAGCCCGGATTTTCCCATCCCCGAAATCACGACCTTCCCTGTACAGGCATGCAGGAGCTCCACCGCGTCGACAAAGCGCTGATCCAGTCGCTCCTCTAAAGCGAGAAGCGCGCGCGCCTCGATGCCTAGGACTCGCCGCCCTTCTTTCAGACTCACAATGTCACCTCCGTCCCCTTCCCCGCTGCCTGACAAATTCGCACGAGTCGTTCCAGCAGCGGTTTCAGACGAGACAGCGGCACCATATTGGGCCCGTCGGAAAGTGCCCGATCCGGCTCTGGATGAACCTCCATGAAGAAGCCATCACAGCCGGCCGCTGCCGCTGCGCATGCAAGGGGTGCCACGAATTCGCGCTGCCCTGAAGATTGAGTCCCCGCCCCTCCTGGCAGCTGGACGCTATGGGTCGCGTCAAACACCACGGGATACCCGAACTGCTGCATGATCGGGAGTGATCGCATATCGACGACCAAGTTCTGATACCCAAACGATGAGCCTCGTTCCGTGAGGATGATGCGATTGGTCCCACTCTCTTCCAACTTCTTCACCACATTATCCATCTCGCCCGGCGAGAGGAACTGGCCCTTCTTCACATTGACCGCCCGCCCCGTTTTCGCCGCGGCCACGAGCAGATCCGTCTGCCGGCAGAGAAAGGCAGGAATCTGGAGTACATCAACCGCCTCAGCCGCCTGGAGAATGTCCTCAGCTGTGTGCACATCCGTGAGGACAGGCACTCCAACCTGCTCCCTCACCTTCTTTAGCACCGCGAGGCCGGCCTTGAGTCCGGGTCCTCGGAAGGAGCCAATCGAACTGCGGTTTGCCTTGTCATAGGAGGACTTAAAGATATACGGGATCTTCAGCGCGCGTGCGACTTCCGCAATGCGGTGGGCGGTTTCGAGTACCAGCCCTTCGCTTTCGATCACACACGGGCCCGCAATCAGGAAGTGCGGATGGGATCCCCCGATTTTGAACGAACCGAAATCCACTTCATGAGGCATGGCCGTGCTTCCCTCCCAGAACCGCGTTAGTGCCCACATTTCCTCCGGAGCGCTGCGCCGACAAACGCGCTGAACAGCGGATGCGGCCGGTGGGGACGGGAATTAAACTCCGGATGGAACTGCGTCGCCACGAACCAGGGGTGTCCGCTCAGTTCGAGAATCTCAACCAAGTGGCCATCTGGAGACAGCCCGCTGTAGACGAGCCCATGTTTGCCTAGGCTGTCACGGTACGCATTATTAAATTCATACCGATGGCGGTGTCGTTCATTGACCTCTAAGACTCCGTATGCCTTATGCGCCAGGCTGCCGTCCAGAATGCGACATGGGTACGCCCCCAGCCGCATGGTGCCCCCCTTCTCCGTCACGCCTCGTTGGTCAGGCATGAGGTCAATGACTGGATGGGGCGTGGTCGCATCAAACTCGGAGCTGTTCGCGCCGTTGAGACCGGCATCGTGCCTGGCCAATTCAATCACGGCGCACTGTAATCCTAAGCACAGGCCGAAGAACGGAATGCCTCGTTCCCTGGCGAACCGGATGGTCTCGACCTTGCCTTCGATCCCTCGCACACCAAAGCCACCCGGGATCAGAATACCGTCTGCTTCGCGGAGGATCGGCTCGGCACCTTGTCGCTCGATGTCTTCCGCCTCGATCCATCTGATCATCACACGGGTTTCATGATCAATCCCGCCGTGGACGAGAGCTTCCGACAGGCTCTTGTATGACTCTTTCAGCCCGATGTACTTCCCAACCAATACCACGGTGACTTCATGCTTCGGACGTTTGATCTTCTGCACGAGAGCATCCCACTCCCGTAGATTCGGCGGGCCTGTCCTGAGGTGGAGCATCCGGACGATCAATTCATCGAGGCCTTCCTTCCGAAAGACGATCGGGACCTCATACACCGTGTCCACATCCTTCGCCGTGATGACGGCTTCCTTCTCCACATTACAGAACAACGCGATTTTTTCCTTCAGGTCAGGCGGCAGATAGCGGTCCGTGCGGCATAAGAGGATGTTTGGCTGGACACCGATTTCGCGCAGTTTGTTCACGGAATGTTGGGTCGGCTTGGTTTTGAGCTCTCCCGAAGCTCCGATATAGGGAACGAGGGTCAGGTGAACATACAGTACATTTTCACGACCGACATCGTAGGGGATCTGCCGAATGGCCTCCAAGAACGGCAGACTCTCGATATCACCGACCGTTCCCCCGATCTCGACGATGGCAATGTCTGTGTTCTTCGCCGTCTCCACAATGGAACGCTTGATTTCGTCCGTGATGTGCGGGACGACTTGTACGGTTCCACCGAGGTAGTCGCCACGCCGCTCTTTCATAATCACCGAGTGATAAATCCTCCCCGTCGTATAGTTATTTTCCTTGGAGAGGGTCAATGACGTGTACCGTTCGTAATGCCCGAGGTCGAGGTCCGTTTCAGCGCCATCGTCGGTAACGAACACTTCCCCGTGCTGATAGGGATTCATGGTGCCCGGATCGACGTTGATGTACGGATCCAGCTTGAGGAACGTGATCTTGAGTCCCCGACTCTCCAGCAAATTCCCGATGGAGGCCGAGGCAAGTCCTTTCCCCAGCGATGACACCACTCCGCCGGTGACAAAGATATATTTGCTCATACCAGGCATCCCAGGTCTATTCGACAGAAAAGGTTAGTAGGACGTGTCTTCCCCACCGTCCTTGGCAGGGCTCTGTGTGTATGCGGCTCATGACCCTACGCACCTCGTTCAACAACAGACAGGGCTCTGCAATACCCTTTCGGCTGCCTTGAGATCATCAGGAGTATCAATGCGCACTGACCCGTGAGTTGTTTCCCACACACCAATGGGGATTCCATGCTCGAGGGCACGGAGTTGTTCTAGCCCCTCGGCGGCTTCCAACGGACTGGTCGGCAGCTCAGCCAGGCGCAGCAAGGTGTCGCGCCTATAAATGTAAATGCCGAGGTGGACATAGTGCAAGCTTGGGTACCCCTTCCCTGCTTCCCTGTCGCGGACCCAGGGAACGGCACTTCGGGAAAAATAGAGCGCCTTGCCATGTTGATCGGTGACCACCTTAACCAAGTCTGGGTTGTGGATTTCATCTGGCGTTCCGAGGACGCGCTTCAACGTACCCATCCCGGCTTGGCTCGCCAAGAACGGAAGGACGAGGTCCGAGAGCAACTCTGGATGCAGAATGATCTCGTCGCCCTGGAGGTTCACAAAGACCTCCCCCGCTTGCTGTCGAGCAATGGCGGCCACGCGATCTGTCCCCGTCCGGATGTCGCCGCTCGTCAACGCCGCGGTCCCACCAAAGGCCTGGACGGCATCCTGGATGCGCCTGTCGTCAGTCGCCACCAGCACGCGCTCCACGCCCGGTGCCTGCTGCACGCGTTCGTAGACATGCTGGATCAGCGGCTTGCCCATCAACGGTGCGAGTGGCTTCCCGGGGAACCGCGAGGATCCATACCGCGCTGGGATGACCACCGTCACCGGTACCCGCTCCTTAGGCATGCCGTAAAGCCTCTGTGAGTTGCTTGGTCGTGATCGTGGCTGTCCCGACCCTCCCCACCACCACACCTGCAGCGTGATTCGCGAGCACAGCTCCATCCCGTACGGACGCGCCCGCTGCAAGCGCGAGGGCTAACGTACCCACAACCGTGTCGCCCGCTCCGGTCACGTCATACACTTGCCGTGCCATGGTCGGGATGTGCCAGCTCGATCCATCCGACTCGAACAAGCTCACACCCTTCTCGCCCCGCGTGACCAACACGGATTGGCAACCGAGCCGTTGCCGGATGATCTCCCCTGCTTCGTTCACCGCTCGATCATCATCGCCATAGACCCCTGCCGCCTGGACGGCTTCCAAGTGATTCGGGGTGACGACCGTCACACCCTTATAATAGGAGAAGTGCTCCACCTTGGGGTCTACGACGACCGGGATGCGGCGAAGAGAGGCCAAGCGGGTGAGCTCCGCCATGAGGGAAGCGGTGACGACGCCTTTGGCATAGTCCGACACGACCAGGCAAGAGATGTCGCGCAGCCGGGACTCCACATAGCGGATGATTCGCCGCTGGAACTGGGGTTTAATCTCGCCCCGATGCTCGGTGTCGAATCGCACGACCTGCTGATTATGCGCGACCACGCGCGTCTTGCGAGTGGTCGGACGCTCCGGATCAATCATCACCCCGCCCCGCCCGTGGCGGCGCGAGCCTAGGTCCTTCAGCAGCCGCCGGCCGCCCTCATCAGCGCCCACCACGCCACAGATGTCTGCGCGGCCACCGAGCGAGCGGATATTGTTATAGACGTTCGCGGCACCTCCCAGTTGAAGCGACTCCGAATCCACGTGGACGACCGGTACCGGGGCCTCTGGAGAGATCCGGTTCACATTTCCCCAGATAAAGTGATCGAGAATCAGGTCGCCTAAGACCAGGACAGTGGCCTGTGGAAAATGCTCAATATGCCGCCGTAGAGTCCGTGCGTCGGCAGACCCTGTTCGTAGACCGGCCTGTGCAGCCCGCTTGGGCTGGGTTGAGGAGGTCCTACCTCGGGCCATGCCTAGCGAATGGCCGCGCCGATTCGATCCCATCGCACCCACTCCTTCCACTCACCCTGCCCGCTCCAAGACCAGTACACGCGGAAGGCTTTGCCTCTGATTTTATCGGTCCTGACATACCCCCAGAATCGGCTGTCAAGGCTTTGGTCCCTGTTATCACCCATCATAAAATAGGAGTTCTCGGGGACCGTGACTGGGCCAAAGTTGTCTCGTGAATTCACCGAACCATCAATGATGCCGGGATCCACTCGTTGCGTGTAGTCCAGGTCTCCGAACAAGCCACCATTCACATACACGACCTTATCCTTGATCTCGATGATATCGCCTGGAAGTCCGATGATCCGCTTAATAAAGTCCTTGTCTTCATCTTCGGGATACCGGAA
Organism: Nitrospiraceae bacterium; assembly: GCA_046759485.1. Classification (GTDB taxonomy): domain Bacteria; phylum Nitrospirota; class Nitrospiria; order Nitrospirales; family Nitrospiraceae; genus JBHICF01. The sequence goes on along the minus strand of JBHICF010000014.1, from coordinate 10,511 downwards.
CACCACCACGTCGCCTCGCTGCGGTTCCTCGAACCGGACCAACATCTTGGAGGTATAACAGGTGGCCGGCGGCAAACTGAGCTTAAAGGTACAATCCGCAGGCCACTGCAGGCCATAGGACAGCTTACTCACCAGGATGTGGTCGCCGATCTGCAAGGTGGGGATCATGGATCCAGACGGAATCTTGAATGCCTGTACGACGAACACCCGGATGGCAAAGGCGAGGAGCATGGCCACGATGATCGCCTCGGCATACTCGCGCCAGACAGACTTGTGAGACCGGGGCGAGATTCCCGCTTCAACCGGCAACCCAGCGTCCGACAGCGACTCGGGCACCGAAGAGGAGCTCGACGCGTCGGCGGACTGCGCCGGGGCCCCATCGACATTCTGACGAGCATTCGGATCGGGGGAGTCCAGCATTGCTTACTCGTCCTTCACCTTCAGTAGCGCTAGAAATGCCTCCTGTGGCACTTCCACCCGACCCACCTGCTTCATGCGCTTCTTGCCTTCCTTCTGCTTCTCCCACAGTTTTCGTTTCCGCGTGATGTCTCCGCCGTAACACTTGGCGGTGACATTCTTCTTGAGCGCCCCAACCGTCTCGCGAGCGATCACCTTGTTCCCGATCGCCGCCTGGATAGCCACCTCGAACATCTGCTTTGGAATCAGCTCCTTCATCTTTTCCGCGAGCTGGCGGCCTCTCATCTGGGCTTTGTCGCGATGGGTGATACACGAAAGGGCATCGACCGTCTCTCCGTTAAGCAAAATATCCAGCTTCACAAGCTCAGAATCGCGATATCCGATGAGTTCATAGTCGAGCGAGGCGTAGCCTTGAGTCCGCGATTTCAAGCGATCGTAGAAATCGAGGATGACCTCATTCAGAGGCAGTTCGTACGTCAGCATGACCCGCGTGGGATCGAGGTAGTGCAAACCCTGTTGCACGCCCCGGCGCTCCTGGCACATCTGAAGAATCCCCCCCACGTACCGCTCGGGCGAAATCACCGTGGCCCGGATAAATGGCTCTTCAAAGCGTACGATCTCGGAAGTCGGAGGCAGCTTCGAGGGATTGTCGAGGTACAGCTCCGTGCCCTTGGCTGTCAGGATGTGGTACACCACGGTCGGCGCCGTTGTGATCAGGCTGAGTCCATATTCACGCTCAAGCCGTTCCTGGATAATCTCCATATGTAGGAGGCCCAGGAACCCACACCGGAATCCGAATCCCAAAGCCAGGGATGTCTCAGGTTCATAGACAAACGACGAATCATTCAAGCGCAGTTTTTTCAACGCTTCGCGTAAGTCCTCGAACTTGGCGGTGTCGGTCGAATACAGCCCGCAAAATACGAGGGGTTTGACCTCTTTGTAACCAGGGAACACAGAGTCTGTGGACCGCCCAGCCTCAGTGAGCGTATCACCAATTTTGGTGTCAGCCACCTCGCGCATTCCAGCACTGACGTACCCAACTTCCCCAGTCCCAAGCTGCTCGATTTTCGTGCGCTTCGGCGTGAACACGCCGACTTCCATCACTTCGAACACCCGGTCATTGGACATGACACGGATCTTCATGCCGGGCCGGATAGCACCATCGATCACCCTCGTCAGGACGATCACCCCCTGGTAGTTATCGAACCAGGAATCAAATACCAATGCCTTCAACGGCTTGCTCGGGTCGCCAGAAGGAGGAGGCACTCGCGAGATCACCGCTTCCAGCACCTCCCTGACGCCTTCCCCGGCCTTGGCGCTCACAAGCAGCGCGTCCTTGACATCGAGTCCCAAGACCTCTTGGATCTGATGCTTCACGCCTTCGATGTTGGCGCTCGGGAGATCAATTTTGTTGATCACGGGGATAATCGCAAGGTTATTCCCTATGGCCAGATAGGCATTCGCAATGGTCTGAGCCTCGACGCCCTGTGAGGCATCGACCAACAGCAAAGCACCTTCGCACGCCGCCAAGCTACGAGAGACCTCGTAGGTAAAGTCCACATGTCCTGGCGTATCGATCAAGTGCAACGAGTAGCCGTTACCATCCAGGGCTTGATACTGAATCGCGACCGCGTGGGCCTTGATTGTGATGCCACGCTCGCGCTCGAGGTCCATCGCATCCAGGATCTGATCTCTGGACTCGCGAGGAGTAATGGCGCCAGTTAGTTCGAGGAACCGGTCAGCGAGGGTAGATTTCCCGTGATCAATATGCGCGATAATGGAAAAGTTCCGAGTCCGCGTTTGCAAATCGCTGCTCATGCCCCGGGAAATCAGTTCATTATATTCGCTCAACCACTGGTTGTCAAAGAAGAATCCAGCACTTATAATCCCTTCGCAGCATCCGAGCCGTTCTCCCTGGCAAGCAATCCATGCAGACTCATCTCCGCAGAAAACGATTAGCTGACTGGGACCGCCGACATGTGTGGCATCCCTTCACCCAAATGCAGGAATGGGAGGAACAGGAGCCCCTCATCATTGAACGCGGGCACGGGCCTTATCTTTTCGACAGCCAGGGTCGGAAATATCTGGACGGCGTCTCTTCCCTCTGGGTGAATGTCCATGGCCATCAGCATCCCGCTCTCGACCGCGCGATCCGGGCTCAACTGCAGAAGGTCGCCCACAGTACTCTCCTTGGGGCTTCGAATCCGCCCGCGATCGAGCTGGCACGCGAGCTCGTGAAACTGGCCCCCTCCGGCTTGACTCGCGTGTTTTACTCCGACGATGGATCGACGGCCGTGGAAGTCGCACTGAAGATGGCGGCCCAGTATTGGCAGCAACTGAGTCCTGAGACAGCCCCGAAACGCGCCTTCGTGCATCTCCAGCTGGCTTATCATGGAGACACCGTCGGCGCGATGAGCGTGGGAGGCGTCGACCTCTTTCACGATCGTTTCCGGAGCCTCTGCTTCCCTGCGCGCGCCGTCGACCCTCCCTATTGCTACCGTTGCCCACTGGCGCTGACCTACCCGTCTTGTGCGATGGCGTGCCTCGACCCGATCGAAGCCCTCCTGAAGCGGGACCACCGGGAGATTGCTGCCCTCGTGATCGAACCGCTCGTGCAGGCCGTGGCTGGCATGCTCACCGCACCGCCCGGATACCTGACCCGCATTCGAGAGCTGTGTACCCAATATGAGGTGTTGCTGATTGCGGACGAGGTCGCAACCGGGTTCGGGCGGACGGGCCGGATGTTCGCGTGCGACCATGAAGGCGTCACACCCGACCTGATGGCGATTAGCAAGAGCCTCACCGGGGGGTACTTGCCCTTAGCGGCAACATTGGCCACCGAGGAGATCTACCGCGCATTCTTGGGGAAGTATGAAGAATGGAAAACATTCTTCCACGGACACAGCTACACGGGGAACCCTCTCGGCTGTGCCGTCGCCCTCGCGAACCTCGACGTGTTTCGAAAAGAGCGTACTCTGGGTCGGATGCGGCCAAGGATCGGGTTCCTCACGAGGCTGCTCGCTCCGCTGCGTCAGATGGATCATGTCGGCGATGTCCGGCAGCGTGGTTACATGGTAGGAATCGAGCTCGTCCAAGACCGTGCAAGGCGGACCCCCTATCCGCTGGCGGCACGGATCGGGCACCGCGTGACGATGGCGGCCCGTGAGCATGGGCTGTTGATCAGACCGTTGGGCAATGTCGTGGTCCTCATGCCACCTCTGGCCACAAAGCCAAAAGAGCTCACGCGGATGGTCAAAATCTTAGGACAATCGATCCGGATTGTGACCGATTCATAGCTGGGGAGATCTAGCCTTGAGCAAACCGGACTCGCGAAGGCTCGGGCACTTGCGCACAGGGTCCTCTGGGATCCACACTCCTGGTAGAGTCGGAACAGACCGGAATGACTCTGAGGATGCCTCGCCGACAGTCGATGCTCTTACGCACACGCATCTGTGGGATGCGCCTGGCAATGAGTAGCCCATGACTCGGAAAATGCGAGCCACAGGCCCCCGTGGGCGAGCTCGCACGTTGGCGGTTGATATTGGGGGAAGCGGTATCAAAGCCATCGTGCTGGATCAGGCGGGCCGAGCGGTCACCACGCGGGCAAGACTTGAGACCCCTCACCCCGCAACCCCGATCGCCGTGATAGATACGATCAGGAAGCTGGCCACCCAGCAGCGTCCATTCGATCGGGTGTCGGTCGGTTTTCCTGGTGTTGTCCGGAACGGGGTCACGGAGACGGCTCACAACCTTGACCGCAATAAGTGGATGCAATACCAGCTGGCCTCGACCCTCTCGGCGAAACTCGGCAAGCCGGTTCGAGTCGCCAATGACGCTGACGTCCAGGGATTCGGGGCTATCAAGGGCCGGGGTGTTGAGGTTGTCATCACACTTGGCACCGGCGTTGGCTCCGCCTCCTTCTTGAACGGGCGATTAGTGCCAAACCTCGAGCTGGCTCATCATGCCTTCCGCAAGGGGCAAACGTATGAAGAGCAGCTCGGGAACGCAGCGTTCCGGAAGGTCGGAAAAAAACGGTGGAACAAAAGGCTCCGCAAGGCCGTCCGAACCCTCGAACGCCTGTTTAATTTTGACCGGCTGTACATCGGAGGCGGAAACGCAAAGAACATCACCACGAGGCTGCCCGCCAATGTCAAAATCGTGCCGAACATCGCCGGCCTCCTCGGTGGCATCGCCTTGTGGCGGGAATAGAGACTCAGTACCGATTCAGTATCCCCTTCCAACACACACCATTCAGAGTCAGCGCCGCCGGTTCGGGTAAGTCGTCCACCTCGATTCCCTGTTCAACTTTGTCCTTCCTAGCCATCTACCGCTGCTGCCAATATTCACGCATTTATCTAATAAATCAATCGGATAGACATCGTAGCCCGCTCTGCCCATCCGTCGTTTCCCCCTCAAAACCTGGAATGACAACGAGGCGCTCTTCAATAGAATTACCATTGCATTCCAATAACTTAGGTGATGTCGCAGCCTGAGGCTACACGCAGCATAATATTTGCTACATTAAACACATAACCGGCCGAATTGTGGGAGCGTTCTGGCCTCCACCCGGAACACCAAAGGTGCCTATACCCCCATGGCTACTGGAAATGCCGTGTATCCGACCACATCAAAAGTCTCACCGACGATCTTGATCGTCGAGGACGATGCGCACGTCCTCGCCTTGTTCAGTAAAGATCTTCAAGAACAGGGCTACACCGTGCTTCAGGCTGTCAATAGTCAGGAAGCTTTACATATCTGCAAGCAATATTCGGGTCCGATCCATCTTCTGTTGACCGACCTGCTCCTGCCTCCAAAGAAAATGCAATTAGCGACGCAACTCGCGAAGCAACCCTGCATGCAGGGGCTGGAACTAGTGCGCAATGTTGCGATGATCCGGCCGCAGATCCGAGTGATCCTCATGTCGGGACATTCGGATGAAGAATTGAGAGCGTTCAACCTATCCAAGCAAGGCAAGCCGTTTCTCAGGAAACCCATCTCCCTGGACATGTTGCTGCGGACGGTTGACCAAGTGCTGAGTCGTCCACCGGCAGCCTGAATTGATAGACAGTGGGGAGCAACACGGGCCCTGTCCTGTTGTGCGGTGCCCCCCGGGAACCATTGTGGGTACTCCCATCGCCCTTGTAGCGAGACGATTCCAAAAGGCGCGGCCCGCCATGCCACATGCAGCTCAAGGCACGTTGCCGGAGTAGCTCCGTCCCCAGCTTAGAGACGGCATAGGACACTTCGCGATGCAGGCTCTCAATACTCCGCAACTGAACAGCACCCCCCTGGGAGAGTCCCAAGAGTCGGCTCCGGCAGAGGCACCCCACCGCTACTACCTGATCCTTCTCCATACCCTGGTCACCGTTGCGCTCGGGTATCAATTGCTCTTCAGTCGAACGTCGCTGCTCCCCTTCGAAGGCCAGGAACTCATCGCCCTGGGGCTGATCTGCACCCTTCCCCTTCTCCTTGCACTACCCATCTGGGCCTGGAGTGGGGGATGGATCGCTGGCCTCTTGGTCATCGCTGATACAGCCGCAACGACCATCATCATCTATCTCTCCGGTAACGCCAATTCCGATCTATACCTCACTTATTACCTGATCCTTTTGATCGCGGCGTTTGCTCCATCCCTCAGACAGATGTTCACCCTCACGTTCATTCTCTGTGGAGCATACGGGGCCGTACTATTTCTGGCCGGCGATGGAAACGGTTCGGTGACGGAAGGCCACCTACTCGGCATACCGGTTCTGCTCACTCTAGCAATTTTTTACGCGCATGCAGCTGAAACGGTCCGCAAGCTCCGTCAGGACAAGGTCGAGCTGATTGATCACATCACCGAGCGTAAGCAACTGGAGGAACAGCTACGTCACCTGCAGAAGATGGAAGCGGTCGGACGGCTCGCTGGTGGAATTGCCCATGACTTCAACAACGTCCTGACCGTCATCATGGGATACAGCGATCGCCTGCTCAGACGCCTCAAACGAGATGATCCACAACGTGGCAGCATCGAGGAAATTCAACTTGCGGGCGAACGGGCAACTGCCCTGACACAACAGCTCTTGGCCTTCAGCCGCCGACAGGTCCTCGAGCCCAAGGTCCTTGACCTCAACGATATTGTGGCCAGCACAGAAAAAATGTTGCAGCGGATGATCGGCGAGGATATCCATCTCGTGACTGTGCTGCGGTCAGACCTACGCAGGGTCGAAGTCGATCCCAGTAAGTTGGAACAGGTCATCATGAATCTGGCTGTCAACGCGAGAGATGCCATGCCGCACGGCGGAAAGCTGATCATTGAGACAGCCGCGGTAGATCTTCATCAAGCGTTCACGAAGGATCGGGTCACCGTCAACCCAGGTCAGTACGTGATGCTGGCCGTGAGCGATACGGGCCACGGGATGGACGAAGCCACGCAATCCAGGATTTTCGAACCATTCTTTACGACGAAAGAGGCAGGCCGAGGTACGGGGTTAGGCCTCTCCACTGTCTACGGGATCATCAAGCAAAGCGGTGGGTACGTTTTCGTTTATAGTGAACCTGGACGCGGCGCGACGTTCAAAATCTACCTCCCGACCGTCGACAAGCAGGTCAACTCATCCACTGGTGGTTCCATTACACCGGAACTCTGTCACGGAACAGAGACGATTCTGCTCGTGGAGGACGAACCGAAGGTGCGGGCCCTAGTACGAGACTCCTTGAGTCAATACGGCTATACCGTGCTTGAGGCGCTACACGGGATCGACGCTCTCGTTATCGGAGCACGGCACATGGGCCCGATCCATCTATTACTGACTGATGTCGTGATGCCGCAGATGAGTGGGCGGGAAGTGGCTGATCAATTGCTCTCGCTTCGGCCAGATCTTAAAGTGCTCTACATGTCCGGATATACAGAACACGCGATCGTTCACCACGGGGTCTTGGAACCGGGCATCACGCTTATCCAGAAACCCTTTACCTCCGAGGAGTTGCTTCGAAAAGTCAGGGAGGTACTCGATACAGAGAAGCGAAAGCCGACTGCTTCAAGTAGTCTCCCTGCCGAGGTCTCCTGATCACCGCCCCTCGCCTCTTCACGAGAGACTCCCTCTGTTACGTGACTTGGATCGGTTGTCCGGATGCGACCTTCAACTCTTCAGCAGCATTCCCACACCTAACGAAGACCTCAAGGTGGCCGTTGCTGTTGATGAGGGCATGAGCCCTACCCGGCTGTCCATCCGCGTAGCAGGTCACAACTCCATCAATCAGCTGGCCTGCCACATGGATGGTCACGCGATCGCGCCTTGTCTTCCCTCGCACTTCTTTCAGCTGGAGCGGCGTGATGTTCGAAATCAAGTTGCCAAAGCGGTCTACATAGGTGATCTGGCCAACCAGCACGGCGCCTTCCCAGAGAGGCTCCGCCACCGGCAGCGTACAGTAATCACGAACTAGCCGTCCGAAGGAACCAGCCGGCTGGCCTCGAGTCAGCCACGCCGCTGCGGGAGCAAACAGATCGCGACCATCGAACGTGGCTCCCTCAGAATCCAACCGATATTGCTTGTTTTCGATCTGTCGGACTTCAACAGAGAGTTCCTCTTTTAGGATGTAGCTGAGGATGCCATTGTCTGGCGCCAGAAAGTAATACCGCGACGTGGTCACCAGAAGCGCGCGCCGACCACTGCCTACATCTGGATCCACCACCGCGACGTGAACCGTCCCATCAGGGAAATACCGGTAAGACGACCGGAGCAGGTAGGCTCCTTCCGCTACCTGCTGCGGTGCAACTTGGTGACAGAGATCCACGATTCTGGCTTGTGAATTGATGCCGAGGATCACGCCTTTCATGCTGGCCACGAAGTAATCGCGGTCGCCAAAATCGGTCAATAACGTGATCACCGAGATCGGGGGTGGCATCGGCGGGAACTCCTTCTACAACTCTTCGAACCGGATCTCCTTGATCTCGTACTCTACGACCCTGGCTGGCGTCGTCACCTCCACCTGCTCTCCAACCCGACGACCGATTAAGGCTTTGCCGACCGGGGATTGCACCGAAATCTTCCCGTCCTTCAAGTCTGCTTCATCCTGCCCGACCAACGTGTACGTCTTCTCCTGTTTGCTCGCGAGTTCTCTCAACAGGACCGTGGCACCGAACACGACCGTCTCACTGGACAGATTCGCCGTGTCGATGATTCGCGCATCAGCTAACTTTCGTTCCAACTCGCTGATTCGCGTCTCGACGAAGCCCTGGCGCTCTTTCGCTGCATCATATTCGGCATTTTCACTCAAGTCGCCATGTGACCGGGCTTCAGCGATGGCTTCGATCACCTTGGGCCGCTCCTCTCTCCTGAAGCGATCCAATTCTGCCTTCAGCGCCTCATAACCCTTCTTCGTAATTGGCGTTGCCATTCTTCCTCCACCGAAATCTACGGGGTAATAGGGTGACCGCGGATGCGCCGTGTTCAGTGCTCTGCCCTAGATTGAGAGTGGAACTCCTGCAGAGTCCTCGTCGTGAGGTTTTTTCTCAGCATGGCTTCGATCCCCATTGCCGCGGCTTTCGCGCCCGGCATCGTCGTACAGTATGGCACCCCATGCTGTAAGGCTTCCCGTCGGATCGAGGCTGAATCCGCCTGGGAGGAGTGCCCCCACACGGTGTTCACGACCAAACTGATCCCACCGTTCTTGATATGGTCCACGATATCCGGGCGTCCTTCCATCACCTTGTTGACCGATTCCGCCGCCACTCCATGCTCGCGTAGAAACGCCGCCGTACCGCGCGTCGCTTCCACTTGAAACCCAATCCGTTGCAGCCGCCTCGCAACCTCTAACGCACTGGGTTTGTCCTGGTCTTTCACACTCAGCAGCACCGTGCCGCCCCGCGGCAACCCAACTCCGGCCGCTGCCTGGGACTTGGCAAAGGCCCATCCAAAGTCCTCATCGATGCCCATAACTTCGCCGGTCGAGCGCATCTCGGGACCCAGCAGCACATCCACGCCGGGAAACTTCATAAATGGAAACACCGCTTCTTTGACCGTCACATAGCGTATGTCCGGCGACTTGTCGAACCCGAGATCGTCCAAGGTCCTGCCAACTATGACCTTCATCGCGAGCTTCGCAAGCGGCACCCCTGTGGCCTTGCTCACGAACGGCACAGTCCGGGATGCCCGTGGGTTCACCTCCAGCACGTAGAGGGCCCCGGCACGGACGGCAAACTGCACGTTCATCAGACCAACCACCCCGAGCTCGGTCGCCAGCGCCGCAGTCTGGCGTCGGATTTCTTCCAGAAGGGTCGTATCCAGAGTGTAGGGCGGGAGTGAGCACGCGGAGTCCCCCGAGTGGACGCCCGCTTCCTCGATGTGCTCCATGATACCCGCAATCACGACCCGACGCCCGTCGGAGATTGCGTCCACGTCGATTTCGATCGCATCCTCCAAATATTTATCAATCAGGACCGGGTGATTCGGTGAGGCTAGGACGGCTGACCCGATGTAGCCCAGGAGACCGTCTGCATCATAGACGATCTGCATCGCGCGCCCTCCCAGGACGTAGGAAGGCCGAACCATCACCGGAAAGCCGATAGCGGCAGCAACGCGTACCGCTTCACCTACCGATCGCGCCATCCCACTTGCCGGTTGTCGGAGATTCAGTCGGCTGAGTAGTTCACGGAATCGTTCCCGATCTTCCGCCAGGTCGATGGCATCTGGGCTCGTACCTAAGATCTGGACGCCGGCTCGCTCGAGAGGCAGCGCCAGCTTCAGGGGCGTCTGCCCGCCGAATTGGACCACCACTCCCATCGGCCGTTCGCGTTCCACGATACTGAGGACATCTTCCTCCGTCAACGGCTCAAAATACAATCGATCGGAGGTGTCGTAGTCCGTGCTCACGGTCTCAGGATTGCAATTCACCATAATCGTTTCGATACCTTCATCCCGCAATGCCATCGCGGCGTGGACGCAGCAATAGTCGAACTCGATCCCCTGTCCGATTCGGTTCGGTCCTCCGCCTAAGATCACGACCTTACGCTGGGTATCGGGGCGCGCTTCACACTGAGATTCGTACGTCGAGTAGAGATATGGTGTCTGCGCTTCAAACTCCGCCGCGCAGGTATCGACTCGCTTATAGGT
>JBHICF010000013.1:0-19296 GCA_046759485.1 Nitrospiraceae bacterium | reverse complement strand
GATGGAGAGGCCGTCGAAGCGTTGCGCCAACGACAGCGCGCTGTACGAGTCCCGCGTGGTGATCATCACATGGCGTACGCCTTCACTGATCAGGTGCTGGGCGGCCAGCTTGGCCATTTCTCCGGCGCCGAGCAACAAGACTGTCTTCTCCGCCAAGTTGGAAAAAATCTTCTTGGCAAATTCGACAGCTGCATAGCTCACCGACACGGCATTCTCTGCCACTTTGGTCTCCGTCCGCACACGCTTGGCGACCGAGATCGCTTTCTTGACGACCTTGTTCAGCACGACGCCCGTTGCTTTGCCGCGCAAGGCGATTTCGAAAGCGTCTTTGACTTGTCCGAGAATCTGGGGCTCCCCCACAATCATCGAGTCGAGGCTGGCGGCGACTCTAAACAAGTGCTGGATGGCGCGTCCGTCGGTGTGCCAGTACAGATGCGGTGTCAGTTGTTCGGAGGACAGTGAGAAGTGTGTGTCGGCGAAGAAGTCTTGTGCCTGACTGTAGCCTTTGTCGACCTGGTCGACGACCATATAGGCTTCCACCCGGTTGCAGGTGGACAGGAGCAGGCCTTCCTTGATGGACGTGTATGACCGGAGTCGAGCCAAGGCCTCGTCCAACCGACTCTCCGGCACAGCCAGTTTTTCACGTACCTCAACGGGCGCGGTCTTATGGCTCAATCCAACGACCAGGAGGTTCATGACGCCCTTTAAGCGTGACCGCTCATACGACGGCCCCGTCTCCCTTGACCACAACTCCAATCAAGGTCAAGATCACTCCGGCGAATCCGATGATCGTGAGAAAGGCCGCTCGCTTGGCTCTCCAGCCGACCATGATGCGCCCCATCAAGACGATGAAGTAAAAGACCCACGTCACTAACGCCCAGGTCTGCTCAGGATTCCAGCTCACATAAGCGCCTTGCGCAAACTGAGCGGAGATCGCGCCTGTGATAATTCCCAATGTCAGCAAGGGGAACCCCAGCACGATGGATTGCTGGTTGAGTCGATCGAGGAAGTCCAGAGGTGGCAGCTTGGCATACAAGACATTGAATCGCTTTGACTTAAGGAGTCCGTCCTGGATGAGATACATCAGGCCGGCCGCGAACGCGACGGCGAATCCGACGGTTCCCAGCATGCTGAGCGTCACGTGGACCCACACGGTTTTGAGCATCGGCTCCAGAGCTGGGCCTTTCTGTGGTGAGATCGCGGCGGACAGAAGAGCCAACAGCACGAGGGGTAGGATGAATGAGCCCAGCACGTGGATACGGTGGCGAAGCTCGACACCGAGAAACACGAGCACTAGCGCCCAGGAAAAGAACAACATCGCGTCTTGGAAGTTGGCCAGGGGGATATGACCAACTTTCACCATCTGTTGAAGCAAGGCAATCGTGTGGGCGACGAAACCGATCCCGGTGATTCCAAGGGCGACGTTGGATAGGAATTCAGATCGACGCCAGAGATAGATCAGGGAACACACAGTCCCCACAAGATAGAGGAGCAATGTCGCCACGAAAAATATGGCCAAAACCGTATCTATCCTCGCAACTTTTCAGCGGAAATTCGATTCGCGGCAGCTGGATTATAGCGTCAGAAAAGTGGAAGAGTCAAGGAATGCTGCGGGGTTGCATGTGTTGAGCTTTCTCGGAACTCGCCTCGACGATCTCAGAAGTTGATTTACTTCAGAGCGAGGTAGTCACGAAGCGCCTGCGCCGTGCTCGGGAACGCAAGGTCATGCCAGGGAATCGTGTCCGGTGTAAATGTCCGGGCTTCAAGGGTTTCGTCGCCTGCAGACGGGTGGCCGCCGATCACGTCCCCCACATAGACGATGATGATGACTGGGTGGTCGGGGTAGGAGTAGATGTTGAGGAGTCGAGCGAGCTTCACAGTCAGATTGCTCTCTTCCAGGGTTTCGCGTATGGCGGCCTCCTCAACACGTTCTCCTCGATCCACAAACCCGCCGGGAAAGACCCATTTGCCGTAGGAAGGCTCAATCCCACGTCTGAGCAGGAGGACCCGTCCTTCAAGTGACACGATAGTCCCGACGGCGACCTTGGGATCGAGGAAAAAGACGAAGCCACATGCACGGCAAACCAATCGCTTTGGTTCAGATGGTTTGAGAGATCGACGCCCAAGTTCTCCTCCACACTTCGGGCAAAAGGAGTACTCGCCCCGAATCCATTCCTCATGTGCCTCGATCAGCGGATTGACTTCCATTTCAAGAGCCTAATGTGCAGGCATGATGCGGAGAAAAGTGGCATGCCATCTTAGCACAGTTCAACACGGTCACAAAGTTCATCTACGCCGTCACCGCGGCCGGCAGGCCTTCCCCCTGACAGCGTGATGTTAGACTTTCACTTCAGCAAGCAGGTAGGATGCCATCAGCATTCAGTTTGTCATTCGGCTTCGCCCCACGTGGTGTACCGAAGGTGATTGATGGCAGGTTGCTTGTATCTGGTCAGTACGCCCATCGGCCATCCTGACGACATCTCACTCAGGGCCCTTCGTGTACTTCGGCACGTGTCCGTGATCGCGGCCGAAGACCCCCGAGTGACCCAGCGCCTCCTCGCTCAGCATGACATCGACACGCCGTTGACCAGCTACCAGAATGTGAACAAGGAGGACAAGGCCCCCGTTCTGGTGACATGGATGCGCGAGGGGAAGGATGTGGCTCTGGTATCCGACGCTGGCACTCCCGTGATCACGGATCCCGGGCACTTACTGGTTTCACAGGCCTTGCGCCATCATATTGACGTCATCCCGATCCCAGGGCCCTTCACGCCTGCTGTTGCGCTGTCAGCATCAGGACTGCCAAGCGATGGCTTTCTGTTCCAGGGTTATCTCCCGAGCGGACAGCTCCGTCGGCGGAGCCTGCTCAACCGGTTGAAAGTCGAAGAACGCACGTTGATCTTCTTTGAGACGCCACGCCGCCTCCGGGCCTCGCTGGATGCGATGGCGCAAGTGTTCGGGAATCGACGGATGGTGTTAGCGCGGGATCTGACGAGACCCTCTGAGGAGTATATCCGTGGAAGGGTCGCGCAGCTCCTGAAAATCCGGCCTCAACGATTGATCAAGGGAGACATCACTCTTCTGGTGGAGGGGTTTCGGGGGCCGAGAGACCAGTCGCGGCCGCGCAAGCGGCCGGCTATTCGCCCGCCCGCTTCCGGATCACGACGCGGTAGGATTGCGAGAGTAGTTCCTGGCTGAGCACCGTGTGCCCATCGTCGCTCACGCTACGAGGCACGTTTTGGATGGGCTCACCTTCATCAAGTATCACCGCGAGTACTTGCCCTGCTTCCATCGTTTCGAGCTTCAGCTTGGTCTTGACGAAATTGTAGGGACAGATGACACCTCGAAGGTCCAACTCGGCATCCACTTGGATGTCTGAGCTTCCCCCCGCGTTTCCAGCCGTGACGGTCATGTGTGAGCGTACCTCTTCGAGTTGCCGAAGTGATCGTAACAGGATCAGGGGCCGCGGGCAAGTCAGGGGAGCGGTGATCTCTGGCCAAAAAAAACCAAGGATGGCCTTGGTGGCCATCCTTGGCTCTATATCGCAAGGAATATACGGAACGGAGCTGCTTACTTCTTCATCATCTCCTTCGGTGCCGACTTGGCATCCGTGATTCCGTAGTCGCTCTCATACTGATCATTGTCGCCCCAGCCTGGCTGAGGGGCGCACTGCCAGCAGGGTGCGGTACCTGTGTACTCGCCCACGTCAGTCGTGATGCCAGTGGAAATTGAGCCTGGGAGGACCGAATTCACGACTCCACCATGACTGGAGTCATTCGCTGTCACGATCCCACGCTCCGTTTCCGGGTCGGGCCGCTGCCCGAGCCCACCAAAGCCAGCCTGGGTCTCTTCGCCGCGAAGCAGCGTCACCGTGAGGGCGACTTTCCTGCCCGTGCCGAAGGGCTGCGCTGCTGATGTCTCTTCCCTGGCCTGGATGGTGACCTCATCACCGACGTTGAGTGCCCTGATCTGTGTAATATTGGAATCTGGGCTAAGATATAGCGTCATGACGGTCCGGGCGCCGTAACCGGTTCTGCCTTCCCCCGATTCCTCACTGCCGACTCCGCCGGTCTCAAGCATGAGCCGGTTCTGAGCAAGATCGATAGCAAAAATACGACCCATGATAACTTCGGGCTGATCAAGTCTCTCAAGCAGGTCCGCGCGGTCCCAGACCTGGGAACGCGTCCCGGTGCCAGCCGACTCGCCCACGCCCGTCCCGAAGCCTGAGTGCTGCGGCAGGCGCTCTTGGGCTAGGGCCAGATTGACAGAGCCCGCAAGCAGGGCCACTGCTCCCAACGCAATTACCTTACGCATGAGCTTCCTCCTTGGTGAGATAGACATTAAGAAATCTGAATGATGAACGAGAAGTCCGGTTGCCTCTTTTGAAGTCTGAACAGTAGGCGGAACTATAGGCCATGCACAGAGTCATGTCAAGAGGAATTCAGGCCGGTCTTTTGGAGGGGTTTGATAGACTCTAACTGGCCGGGGTTGAATGCGGAACACGATGAAAAAGCTCGAATTTACAAAAGCTTTCCGGCCCACCTCATCATGGCCGTTCAGCCCGTTTTGCCTTGCATATGCGAGGCCGCGTTGAGGGGTCCTGCCGGCTCGACTCAGGGAGCAATTTTGTTGGCAATCTTGTTGGAATGGTGCCCGGAGGGAGGGTCGAACTCCCACTCTCTTGCGAGAACCAGATTTTGAGTCTGGCGCGTCTGCCAGTTCCGCCATCCGGGCGAGCCGGCCGGAACGAATCGAATGACGATGAGGTTCCTAACATGATCCCACATGGTCGTCAACATCCGCTCGTCACCCCTTTTATTTCCATCAGACGGGGTGATACAATGCGCCGCTGCTATTCACGTGTGCGCGTGGGCACAACCTACCTGGAGGGCTGTCAGAATGGCTGATGTACAGTGTGTGAAATGTGGGAAGGCCGGAGAGCCGATCACCGATCCTCTGTTTCTGGGACGCCTCGAATCGCAGGTCAAGTCCAAGATATGTAAGAGCTGTTGGAGAGAGTGGGAAGCCATGAAGGTGATGGTCATCAACGAGTATCAGGTGAACCTTGGCGAGGAAAGTGGGCGTGAGCTTGTGAAGAAGCAGATGATGGCGTTTCTTAAACTGGGGGAGTCAGTGGATACCTCCAAGCTACAGGAAAATTACAAGCCCCAATCATAGAGAGTTAGCATCGAGAGCTCGCTCTTCCTCAACAGTCTCCCCTCCCCATTCTCAGTCTTGCGCGTTGACGAATCATGCCAGCGACTCATGATACCCGCTCTCCATCCGCGCGCCGAGGAACTCTGAACGACCGCCTCGCCGGAACTGTCATTATGGTGACGGGAGCCGGTCGGGGTATCGGACGCGCCACGGCAGAACTCTTTGCGCATGAGGGAGCTCGAGTCGCGCTCTGTTCGCGAACCCGCAAGGAGGTCCAGGCGGTGTGCGCCACGATCAAAACAGGTCGGGGCGAGGTGTTGGGGGCAGCGGTCGACATCGGATCCGCGCGCGATGTGCGCGCCTTCGTCCGCCGGGCGGTGCGTCATTTCGGTCGCCTCGATGTCTTGATCAATAATGCCGGTATCCTGGGACCGCGGGTGCCTCTAACGAGGTTCCCCGATCGCGACTGGCAGCAGGTTTTGAAGATCAATCTCAGCGGGACCTTCTATGTCACGCGCGAGGTGGCCAGAGTCATGAGTGATCAAAGGAGTGGGTGCATCATCACGGTGTCGTCCTCCGTTGGTCGAGTCGGGCGCGCTGGCTGGGGCGCCTATGCAGTCTCAAAATTCGGAGCGGAAGGGCTCACGCAAGTACTGGCGGATGAGCTTCAGTCGTCTGGGGTTCGGGCCATGACGTTCAATCCCGGCGGGACCCGGACTGCCATGCGTGCTGAGGCGTATCCACATGAGGATCGTAGTCGGCTGCATGCCCCGTCCGTCATCGCGGAGGCGCTCGTGCGTTTGATCACCTCCTCTTCGAAGAAACACTCCGGCGGGGCTTTCGATCTAGAGACATTACCCTGACATCATGAGCGTCCTGACCGCCCCGGATTCGTTGACAAATCGCGCGGATACTTGATACAGTGATGAACAAGTTTGGTGAGAGCTGGTCTTGCGCAACGAAGGAACGCCCTTCATGATCACGCAAATGAAAGTCCGCGGGTTAATGTTCGATCCCAACAACAACACTTTCATCGTGATCCTTCGTGACGAAGACAATTCGGAAATGTTGCCCATCTGGGTCGGCAAGCCTGAAGCCAGCGCCATCAGTTTTGCACTCGAAGGCGTGGTGGCTCCGAGACCGATGACGCATGACTTGATGAAGTCGATCTTGGACTCTGTTCAGGCGAAGGTCATTAGCGTTGTGATCTCCGATTTGCGTGAGAATACGTATTACGCAAAATTGCATCTTATGTATCAGGATTCTGAGTACGCAATTGACTCGAGGCCCAGCGACGCCATTGCACTGGCCTTGCGGGTTGAGGCGCCGATTTTCGCCAGCGAGGAGGTTATCCGTAAGCAGGCGACCGAAGAACTTGACCAATGGCTGGAGAATTTGAAGCCCGAGGACTTCGGCAAATACGAATCCTGATCGCCAGGGTGGGTCAGGGAGGTCCTGTCGACTCCGGCGTTGGTCGTGTCCGAATCCACTCCTAGGGGAGTTCGCAAGCCCCTCCAGTTCAACCTCACCGAATAGAGTGAGCTGTGCGTCCGGTTGTGCATCTGAATGGGTGATGATCCAGGGTGGATCTTGCGTGTAACAGAGAATGCGATGTAGTCATCTCGCGAGGGCAGCTCACCATTTATCCATTGTAAGGTGCTAATGGGTCAACTCGAATCATCAGAACTCATGCAGCTGCAGGTACACGGGGTTGTGACTGACCCGAACACCGACACGCAGATCGTGCTCCTTCGGGGAGCGCAGGATTGTGATTTCCTGCCAATCTGGGTCGGCATTGCGGAGGGAAATTCCATCAGGCTCGCGCTCACAGGCACGCCGACGCCCCGGCCCATGAGCCATGATCTGATCCAGAGTATGGCAGACCACTTGGGTGTGAAGCTCACTCACGTGGCGATCACTGATGTAAAGAACAATACCTATTATGCGACGATCTACTTCATGCTTCAGGGAACAGAGAGGCACGTGGATTCCCGTCCGAGCGATGCCATTGCCTTGGCTCTCCGAACGAATCGACCGATTTACGTCAGCCGCGAAGTCCTCAGGCAGCGGAGCGGCGGGAACCTGGACGATTGGCAGGAAAAACTGGGGGTGAAGAACTCGGAGCAATGAGAGGACGTCCCACCGGCTTGGGATGTCAGCAGTTGGAGGAGCTCACGTCATCGAGAGAAAGATTATGAGAACGTTACTCGCAAAACCGCACGAGGTGACCAGGAAGTGGTACTTGGTTGACGCAAATGGCAAAGCGTTGGGCCGTCTGGCGGCGCGCGTGGCTACCGTCTTGCGTGGCAAGCACAAGCCGACATTTACCCCGCACGTGGATACGGGTGACCACGTCGTGGTGATCAATGCCGGGAAGATCAATCTCACGGGGAACAAGTTCAGAACCAAAACCTACGCACATCATACGGGTTATCCGGGTGGGTTGAAGTCGTACAGCGCCGAGCAACTTCACGCCAAGAAACCGACGGAGCTGTTTGCGAGAGCTGTGAAGGGCATGTTGCCGAAAAACTCGCTTGGCAAACAGATGGCGAAGAAGTTGAAGATTTACGCGGGAGCGGAACATCCCCATCACGCACAACAGCCAGAGACTCTAACACTCTAGACGGATCGAGAGGGAGGTAGCAACAGATGGCCACGACGACGCAGTACGCCACTGGCAAACGGAAGAACGCGATCGCCAGGGCCTGGATTTCATCAGGTACTGGGGATATAGTCGTGAATGCGCGACCGTTCGAGAACTATTTCCCCAGGCCTTCGCTCAGGAGCATCATCCAGTCGCCGCTTGCGATGACGGAGTTGCTCGGGAAGTGCGATGTTCGGTGTACCGTTTCCGGCGGAGGGACCACTGGCCAGGCCGGTGCGTTGCGGCACGCTATCGCGAAGGCTGTCGTGCAGATGAACCCGACGCTCCGCCCCACCCTGAAGAAGGAAGGGCTCCTGACCCGCGATTCGCGCGTCAAGGAGCGAAAAAAGTATGGACAGAAGGGAGCAAGGAAACGCTTCCAGTACTCCAAGCGCTAAACTACCTGAGGCAAGGTAGTCAAAAAGGGATGGCCTCAGGGCCTTCCCTTTTTTTGTGTCTCCGGGCCGGGCACACCCCTCGACGGAGTCAAGGATGACGTTATGAAGCCAACAGACACGGTAAAGGTAGCGGTAGTCGGAGCGAGCGGGTACACCGGAGGTGAACTCCTCAGGCTGCTGGTCGCACATCCACGGGTCACGATTACGGCTGTGACCTCGGAAAAATCCGCAGGAAGCCCTGTGTCCGCCGTCTTCCCACAACTCCTTTCATTGCTTTCTCTGTCCTATGAAGAATTAGCCCCCGAGGCTATTGCGAAACGAGCCGATGTGGTTTTTCTGGCACTCCCGCACACCAAGTGCCTGCAGCTGGCCTCGGACTTTGTCGCTGCCGGCAAGCGCGTGCTTGATCTGAGCGCGGATTTCCGGCTGAAGGATCCGAACCAATATGAAACCTGGTACCAAGTCTCGCACCCCTACCCTGAACTGTTGAAGCAGGCAGTCTATGGTCTTCCAGAGCTCCACCGATTACAGATTCAAAAGTCTCACTTAGTGGCTGTGCCCGGTTGTTATCCCACCGCCGCCATCCTCCAACTGGCTCCACTCATCGCGAATGGTCTGGTGGACCCAGCAACGATCGTGATCGATGCGAAATCCGGCATCTCGGGGGCAGGTCGAAGCCCGGCACTTCCTTACCACTTTCCGGAAGCTCACGAGTCTATTGAGGCATATAAGATCGGCCAGCACCGTCACATTCCGGAGATCGAACAAGAGATCACCGGGCTTTATGGGACAGCTACGGGGAAGTCCTCCCAAGGTGGCAAGCGAAAGCCGGACTCGATCCGCATCCTGTTCACCCCACACCTGGTCCCGATGAACAGGGGTATTTTGAGTACCGGATACTGCCGGCTCCTTGAGCCGATCAAGCAGGCTGAGCTCGCCGCCTTATACAGAGACTTCTATCAGGGGGAACGGTTTATTCGGTTCCAGGAAGGGAACGCGTCTGCCAATCCCCGGCATGTGCGGGGATCAAATTTTTGCGATGTGGCAGTTTCTGCTCAGAACAGAGGTGAATGGGTGGTAACCGTCGCGGCCCTCGACAACCTGGTCAAAGGAGCGGGGGGACAGGCCATCCAGTCGATGAATCTCATGCTTGGGATTCCCGAGGAGACAGGACTTTTAGCGCCAGGGCTCTATCCGTGACTCCACCGTTCGGCCTCATCCACCTCCCCTGCTTCTCGCTCACTCACGGGTTTGCATGAAAGCCATCTCGGGCGGCATCACGGCTCCTCGTGGTTTCTTGGCAGCCGGCATCCACGCGGGCATCAAGGCCTCACCCGATCTTGATCTCGCGCTCGTTGTCTCAGAGCGGGCTGGACCGGTCGCGGGGGTGTTCACGACCAACCGCGTGGCAGCCGCCCCCGTTGTCGTCGATCGTGAGCACTTGCGACGAAAGATTGGTCGGGCGATTATCATCAACAGCGGCAACGCCAATGCCTGCACTGGCAACCGAGGACTCGCAAATGCCCGTGACATGGCGCGTCTAGTGGCCAGACTGATCGGGGCCAGGCCGCACAGCGTGTTTGTTGGATCCACTGGCGTCATCGGGGTCCCGCTTCCGATGCCACACATCAGGCGGGGGATCCTGACCTTGGTGCGACGCCTTGCCTCCAAGGGTGCCCGTGAGGCAGCCCGCGCCATCTTGACGACTGATACCAAACGTAAAGAGATCGCCCTGAGCGCCCGGATTGGTGGTCGTACCATCACTGTGGGTGGAATGGCCAAGGGATCGGGGATGATCCATCCCGATTTGGCGACCATGCTTGCCTACCTGACAACCGACGCTGCGATCGAACAGGTGGCTCTTCAACGCGCGCTTCGCATGTCCGTGCAGGCCTCATTCAATGGCATCTCGGTGGATGGTGATACCAGCACGAACGACACGGTCCTGTGCCTTGCTAATGGGTTGGCGAAGAATACCAGGTTGCGAGCAGGAACCAGGCAGCTTGCGGAGTTCCAGCGTGTGCTTGACCGGGCCTGTCAGAGCTTGGCCATGCAGATTTGCCAGGATGGCGAAGGCGTGACCAAGGTGGTAGAACTCGATGTCCGTGGCGCCCGGACCTGTGCTGAGGCAAGCCAGGTGGCTCGGACCGTGGCGACCTCAAATCTCGTCAAAACGGCGCTCTTCGGCGAGGACGCGAACTGGGGCCGTATTGTGGCTGCGATCGGGCGTTCCGGTGTACGCGTCGACCCAAGCAGCATCGGGCTGGCGTTTGGAGGCGTCGCAATCATGAGAAACGGCGTAGGCTTAGGCCATTCGGTCGAGAAACGGATTCGCCGCATTATGAAGCGGCGGGAGTTCACCATCACCATCAATCTGGGACAGGGGCTGGCTTCTCGGCGGATGTGGACCACTGACCTGACGGATGAATATGTGAGGATCAATGCCTCCTATCGTTCCTAGGAACGTCTTCCGGCCTTCGCTTGCAAAGCGAGGCCGACTATGCTAATTTTCCAACGCGTTAGAGTGTCTTCTCGCGTGTATCCTACAGATCTGTTAGTCTTCGCGAGCAGGTTCTAGATCCAAATTCACATCGGCGTGTGGTACGCCACTCGGCTTGTGAACAAGGGGTGGAAGACCTCTCGCCCGCATCGCTGGGGCGCCTCGCAAGCCAGGAAGGGAGGTGAAGGCATGGCCGTCGTCACGATTAGGGAATTGCTTGAGGCTGGTGTTCATTTTGGGCACCAGACCAATCGGTGGAATCCGAAGATGAAACGCTATATCTTCGGGGAGCGCAATGGGATCTACATTATCGATCTGCAGCAGTCCGTGCAGCGCTTCGAGATGGCCTATGCCTTCGCTCGAGACACGGTGGCGGCTGGGGAACCGGTGTTGTTTGTGGGCACCAAGCGGCAGGCCGTCGAAATTATCGAGGATGAAGCCAAGCGCGCCCAGATGTTCTTTGTGAATCAGCGCTGGCTCGGAGGCATGCTGACCAACTTCCAAACGATTCGTCGAAGCGTCGAAAAACTCAAGAAATTTGAGTCGGCCTTGACGGATGGCACGCATGAGCGGCTGACGAAGAAAGAAGTTGGTCAGATGGAAAAAGAGCGAGTCAAGCTGGAGAAGTACCTCAGCGGCATCAAGAACATGAATAGCCTTCCCGGCTGTGTCTTCGTGCTCGACACGCGAGTCGAGCGGATCGCCGTGCGAGAAGCGAATCGGCTGAGCATCCCGGTGATCGCCATCGTGGATACAAACTGTGACCCCGATGGAATCGACTACCCGATCCCCGGGAACGACGATGCCATACGATCGATCAAGCTCATCGCCAGTCGCATTGCCGATGCGTGTATTGAGGGAGCCCATCTCCGTGCCCAACGCGAAGAGACTGAGAAGCCGGCCTCCATGGAAATGTTGGACATCCAAGCTACACGGTCCGCGGCAGTCGGCGTGGAATCCGTCACAGCACCATAAAGACCCTGTTTGCTCGCCGCAGCGACAGCGTTCCGTCTCACATCTTAGGAGAGGATGAGCAGAATGGCAGGACAGAGTGCCTTGGTTCGAGAACTCCGTGAGAAAACTGGCGCTGGTATCCTGGATTGTCAGAAGGCGCTCGTAGAATCCGGCAACGATGTCGAGAAAGCGATTGAACACTTGCGGCAAAAGGGGTTAGCGGCCGCTCAAAAAAAGGCTGGGCGAGAAACCAACGATGGAGTGGTTGCCTCGTACATCCACCCTGGCAATCGAATTGGAGTCCTGATCGAGGTGAACTGCGAAACGGACTTCGTCGCGCGTAACGACGAGTTCCAGGCGTTTGTCAAAGATCTCGCTTTGCAAGTTGCCGCCTCCAGCCCATCGTTCGTCAAGCGTGAAGATGTCCCGGCTGATTTGATCGACAAAGAGAAATCGATCTACCGGGCGCAAGCGAAGGAAATGGGAAAGCCAGAGGCGGCGTGGTCAAAAATTGTGGACGGCAAATTGGAGAAGTTCTTCCAGGATAGCTGCCTTCTGGAGCAGACCTTTATCAAGGATGCTACTCTCACCATTCAGGATCTTCTGTCGGAAAAAATTTCAAAGATCGGGGAAAACATCAGCATTCGTCGCTTCACGCGCTATCAACTAGGCCAAGAATGAGCTCAGCCAAATACCGGCGAGTTCTGCTGAAGATCAGCGGGGAGATTCTTGCCGGCGACCAGGGGTACGGGATTCACCCGGCAGTCTTGGACGCCATCGCGGAAGAAATTGCTGACATCACCGCGCTGGGTGTTGAAGCCGCTGTCGTGATCGGCGGCGGGAACATTTTTCGCGGGCTCGCCGGCTCCGCAAGCGGTATGGAGCGTGCCTCAGCTGACTACATGGGCATGCTCGCGACCATGCTCAACGCACTCGCGCTTCAGAATGCGATGGAGCGTAAGGGTATCTCGACGCGAGTTCAATCGGCTATCGAGATGCGACAACTCGCCGAAGGCTATATCCGGCGGCGAGCGATTCGGCACCTCGAGAAGAAGCGAGTGGTCATCTTCGCCGGCGGGACCGGCAACCCCTATTTTTCAACCGACACGGCCGCTGTACTCCGGGCCATGGAAATCGGGGCCGAAGTCATCATGAAGGGAACCAAAGTTGACGGGATTTACGAGGCGGACCCGGTCACGAACCCTTCAGCCAAGATGTATGCTGAACTCCCGTTTCTCTCCATCATCAACCAGAACTTGAAGGTCATGGATTCGACTGCAATCACGCTCTGTATGGACAACAAACTCCCCTTGATCGTATTCAATTTTAAAGAAGCAGGGAACCTCAAGCGAGTGGTGCTGGGCGAGAAAATCGGCACCCTGGTGACCGCCGACAGCCGAGAAGCCTCGAAGAGGGCCGGCGTATGCTAACGGAAAGCAAACAAAAGGTTACGCAGCGGATGGAAGCCACCCTCGAGCATCTCAAGAAGGAACTGGCCGGCGTGCGCACAGGGCGTGCCTCGCTCGCCCTGCTCGATGGGATCCGAGTCGACTACTATGGAACGCCGACCGCCCTGAAGCAGATCGCCAATCTGGCCGTTCCGGAAAGTCGCCTGCTCACGGTCCAGCCATGGGAACCTGGGATGGTGAAGGACATTGAAAAGGCGCTCCTCGCATCCGATCTGGGTCTCACCCCCTCGAATGATGGAAAGCTCATCCGAATTCCCATCCCACCCTTGACGGAAGAGCGACGCAGAGACCTGATCAAACTCTGTAAGAAGCATGGTGAAGACACGAAGGTGCACATCCGAGGGGTCCGCCGTGAGGCCAACGACGAGCTGAAGCAGGCCCAAAAGGATTCCAAGGTTACAGAGGATGATCTGCGAAAAGGAGAAGCCGAGATTCAGAAGCTGACCGATCAGTACGTGCAGAAGGTAGACTCGGTGCTGAAGAAAAAGGAGGAGGAGATCCTCGAAGTCTGAGGGTGGCTCCGACGCCTTTTCAAACCCCGACGAACCGCGTGTCCTCTACTTCCCGCCGTTCCCCGACTATCGCAACCATCGACCTTTCTGCCCTGGCGCACAACCTCGCTCAGGTCAGGAAAATGGTGAGTGACACCTGCCAGGTCCTCGCTGTGGTGAAAGCCGATGCCTACGGTCACGGTGCCGTCGTCATTACCAAGGCATTGCGGCGGATGGGTGTGACACGATTTGGTGTGGCAACCATGGAAGAGGGACTGGCGCTGCGGGAGGCCGGTGTCCGAGCCCCGATCCTGGTAATGGGGCCGGTCTTTCCCTACCAGACCGATGAGGTCCTTGCCAATAACCTGACACCCGTCGTCTACGATGCGGGCATAGCCGAGAAGCTTACCAAAGCCGCGCAAGGCCGCAAGGAACCCTTTGCGGTGCATATCAAAGTGGACACCGGGATGAACCGTCTTGGATTCATGCCGGAGCAGGTTCTGCCCCTGCTCCGATCCTCCGCGTTTAAGGGGCCGCTTCGTGTAGAGGGGCTCATGACGCACCTGGCAGATGCCGACAATCAAGATGAGGGGTACACCCGGAACCAGTTGGCAGGATTCAGGGCCGTCGTGAGCCAGGTGGAGGCAGCCGGCTTTCCCCTTCCCTTGATTCATGCTGCGAATAGCGCCGGAATCCTGCGTTATCCCGGTTCTCACTTTACAGCCGTCCGCCCTGGTCTGATGCTGTATGGCTATCACACTTTGGCAGGAGGGGCAGTCGGAGCCGAGTTGAAGCCCCTCCTGAGCCTGACGACCACCGTGGCCCAGGTCCGCCCCCTCAGCGCAGGGGGCAGCGTGAGCTACAATTGTACCTATGTGGCTACCCGCCCCTCGAGGATTGCCGTTCTTCCCGTTGGGTATGCCGACGGCTATGGCCGCTTACTCTCGAATCGAGGCAAGGTGCTCATCAAAGGGCATCTGGCCCCTATCATTGGACGTGTCTGCATGGACTTGACCATGCTGGATGTGACAGATATTCCCGACGTTAAGGCGGGCGATGAAGCCGTGCTCCTAGGAAGCCAACACGGCGTGACCATTTCAGCCGCGGACTTGGCGTCTTGGCAGGAGACGATTCCCTATGAGGTTCTCTGTGCCGTGGGACCCCGTGTGATGCGAGTCTACCGGGCAGCCCAGGCTACGAGCAGGGGTAGAAAGAAATGAACGAGTTCGACCAACAGCGGAGGGTGAACGGATCGCAGCCACTCCTCTGCCCGGAGGGACCCATACAGGAGAGCCTTCGGTGACGACGCTTGCCCTCAATTTCAGGAATACCGTCCTGGGGTATGTCATCGTGGTCCAGGAGTTTACCTTCCTCTCCGGACAGTCGATTGCAGGTCTGGTGCGCTTGCCCTGGCTGCTCCGCGAGACGTTGCTGCAGATGGACCGCATCGGAGTGGGCTCACTGTTCATCGTGATGCTCACCGGCATGTTCACCGGCATGGTTCTGGCTCTACAAGGTGCCGTCCAATTGGAGCCTTATGGCGCGACCATGTACGTGTCGCAGCTTATCAGCACCTCTGTGGTACGCGAGCTTGGCCCGGTGTTGGCCGCGCTCATGATTGCCGGTCGCGTTGGGTCAGGCATTGCGTCTGAGATCGCGTCCATGAAGGTCACAGACCAACTTGATGCGATGCGCTCGGAGGGCACGGACCCGATCCAGAAGCTAGCCACGCCTCGGCTCGTGGCGTGCGTCGTGACCATTCCATTGCTGACCGTGATTGCCAATGTGATTGCAATCTTTGGTGGGTGGCTGGTCTCGATCCTCTACCTGGGCATCGATTCCTACTTTTATTGGACCTGGGCCGTCGAGGCCATCCGGCCGGAAGATGTCATGCTCGGGCTGATCAAGCCTGCCGTCTTTGGGTTCGTGATCGCTATGGTCGGGTGCTACGCTGGATTTAATACCAAGGGTGGTACGGTTGGAGTGGGAGTATCGACGACCCAATCGATGGTCTCCTCGTCGATCTTGATCCTGGCCATAGACTTCCTCATCACGAAGCTCTTCATGGCTATCACCTAAGATCTGGACAGACTCACTATGATCACGTTGGACAGTGTCTCGCTCACCCTCGGTGATCGGCCGGTATTGCGGCAAGTCACGTTTGACGTGGCACCAGGAGAAACGAAAGTAATCCTGGGCGGCAGCGGTTCTGGCAAGACCACCATTCTGCGAGTGATGCTTGGTTTGGTCAGACCGGATGGAGGCACCGTCAGGATCGAGGGCGAGGATCTCCTGAAGATCCCAGAAAAGGCCCTCCGCCTGATCAGACAAAACATGGCTATGGTCTTCCAGGGCGCCGCCCTGTTTGATTCGCTCTCGATTCGAGAGAACGTGGGTTATCGACTCTGGGAGCAGAGGCGCCTCTCCGAAGAAGTCATTGAGAAGACCGTCCACGAGAGCCTCCAATTCGTGGGGCTCGAGGATACGGTTGAGAAGATGCCGGCAGAGCTCAGCGGCGGGATGAGGAAACGGGTTGGTATCGCCCGCGCGTTAGCTACGGGGGCCAGGATCTTGCTTTATGATGAGCCGACCTCGGGTTTGGACCCCATCAACGCGTGTACCGTGAACAAACTGATTATGAGGTTGAAGTCGAAAGGGGTTACTCAGATCGTGGTGACCCATGATCTTGATACGGCCTACCGCGTTGCGGATCGGATTGTCATGATTCAGAAAGGGCAGGTTGCGTTCGAGGGAACATCGGAGCAGCTGAGAGCGTCGGATCATCCCACGATCCGCGAGTTTCTCGATCCCGGTTGTACGACAACTGGTGAGTGGCTGTATCCCCCCAAACCTGCGAAACCGCTCGACTAACGAGAGCTGCCGGGATACCATATACTGACTAAGGGATTGCCATGACGCGTCGCTCCCAAATTCGGTGGGCTGAGGTGAGGGTTGGCTTGCTCGTAGTGGGGGCCATCGGTCTCTTAGTGGGCGCGATCATCAACCTGGAACATGGGGTCGGACTTTTGGCTCGCCAAACAGAGTACCATGCAGTGGTCGACCACACGCAGAACCTGAAAGTCGGCGGGCCAGTGCGTATGAACGGCGTGGACATTGGGAATGTGAGAACCATCACGATCGGAGAGGATGCGCCACGTGTCATCATCACCTTCAGTGTGAGCAGCCGTGTGGTATCGCATATCAGAGAGGACGCCTCTGTGAGAATCCGTCCCATGGGGCTGTTGGGTGACAAGTTCCTCGAAGTCTTGCCCGGCACCCCCTCGAGGCCTGCCATGGCACCTGGTGGCCAATTGGTTGGAGTGGCCGATATGGACTTTAATCTGCTGGCTGCGGGTGTCACCGACACTATCACCCATGTCAATACGGCGATTCGAGAGATCCAGACCATCTTGACGAGCCTGAGTCAAGGACAGGGTACGGTGAGCAAGCTGCTCACTGATCCGACGCTGTATGATAGTTCCAAGCGCGCGATCGACAAATTTGAGTCCGCCTCTGGCAAGAGCGTCGCGTTGCTTGAACGTGTCGAACGGGGGGAAGGCACGATCGGGAAGTTGGTTTCAGATAGAGAAATCTACGACCGGACAAACAAGGCAGTCCAGGAACTCACGCAGCTCGTGGAGCGACTCAATAATGAGAATGGCACCTTGACGAAGCTCGCTGACCCGGAGCTCTATCAGCGGCTCGACTCATTGACCAGGCGAGGAGACGCGCTCTTCACGAGAGTCGAGCACGGCGAAGGGACGATCGGAAAGCTCGTCGCGGAAGACGAACTGTACGTCCGGATGGACAAGCTCCTCTCCGACATGGAAACCCTCGTCGCGGATCTCAAGCAGAACCCCACCAAGTACTTCACCTTCTCGGTGTTCTAGGCTGGTCGGACGCGCACGGGCCTACAAACGTGTTGGCTTGAAGAACGTGGTTCGGCTACGTTTTCAGTCGACGCGCGACCCGCTTTTGAACGCTGGCGGTCTTGGTCAGCAGTCGGCCCTGGTGTCCCTTTCGATAGTCCACCTTAATAGTACAGGAGATCCGGTTGCAGTCCCTTTTCATTCGCTCGAAGCATTGGCGCACGACCTTGAACACCGAATCCCAGTCCCCTTCTAAGACTGTCCCCATCGGATTCAGCCGATAATCCACTTCACTCCTGTCGATGATGTCGAGCGAGCGAGAGACATACTTGCCAACACTTTCGCCTTTTCCGAGCGGAGACATACTGAATTCGAGCAATACCATGGAGCCTCCTCCAACCCCTGGCTCGAGAATGTGCTAGCCAGTTTGCCTCGATCCTTGCTCGACCCAGGCTTTGGGATATTGAATGTGGCCCGTGAGCTTAAAGCCGTCCACGGCTTCCAGTAACATGGCTCGCCGTTGCTCGGGGTCGGCGACGGACTCGCCAGTCTGTTCCCGCACAGCAGCCAGCCGCTCCAGGAATGCGGCGAACTCATCGTCGAACAGCTCCTCAAGGTCTTGGCGAAGCCTACTAGCTAAGGCAGGCGCAACTCCGCTCGTGCTGATCGCGCACCGAAGATGTCCCCGACTGGCCAGGGCCGGGAGCATGGCGGTTGAGTACCTGGGTTGATCGGTCGTGCAGAGGAGAACGCGTTCCTTCGTCGCGAGCTCATACAGTAATTTGCTCTGGTCCGGATCACCTCGCACCGTGTTAATGACAAGAGACGCTCCCTCGATATCGGTCGACCGAAACAGACGTCCGCGATGGATCACCTTCGCTGAAGCGGTGAGTTTCCGTAGCGCGTCGTTCAGGGTTGGACTCACGACGGTGACTTTGGCTCCTGCCTCCAACAAGCGGTTCACTTTGTCGGCCGCTTCCTCATCGCCACCAATGACGATGCAAACCCGGCCTTTGACATCCAATGAGAGCTGAAATCCAGGATTCGCAGGCATAACCCTCCCCCAACAAGAATGAGTGATGGCGTATCATAACAAGTCAGAGGTGTGCCCGCAAACTGCGGTCTCCCCTTTTCTGGATGGCCCTTGTATAATGGGCGGCTCTTGGGCGATTTCGTGCAGAGGAAGAACGTGGTGAACAACACCTTGCAGACGTTGAGCATGGCGGCAGGCGTGATTGCGCTGGCCGGGCTGGCAGCCTGGATGGGATTAGCGCACGGGTGTCAGGAGCCCGGAGGCGCCGGGGTGATTGCCGGACGGGTCACCATTGCCCCTGAGCTTGCTGCTCAGCTCAGTCCGACTGACACGCTGTTCATCATTGTTCGCCGCCCACAAGGACCGCCAAGGCCTATCGCAGTCAGGCGCATCGATGGGCCGCGCTTTCCGGTGGCATTTGAGATCACAAATGAGGACGTGATGATCAGGGGTTCGGGGTTGAGTGGAATGGTCAATGTGGTAGCGCGGTTGGACAGGGATGGGCGAGCAGGCCCACCGGAAGCCGGTGACATGGAGGGCGCCTTCGACAAGAATCCTACGCTTGTGGGTGGACGAGACATCCACATCACGATCAACGAGCAGTATTGACCAATACAATGGCAGGAGAGACGGACAAGCGTGGTCGTCGAGGAGCCGCCTGCGTCGATTCAGAACCCACGCAGTCGGGGTGCAAAGAGGCGTTAAGGCTCAGGAACGATCGGGGAAATCAGCGTCAAGTTCCATATTCCAGTAGAGATAATCACGCCAACTTTGGGGAGCA
>JBHICF010000012.1:0-21354 GCA_046759485.1 Nitrospiraceae bacterium | reverse complement strand
CTGGGATCTTCTATGCGGATGAATTAGCCTTCCGCAAGGCCCTCGGCTACCCGCCTTACGTCCATCTTATCAACCTCCGTGTGTCCGGCAAGAGCGCCGACCGGGTCCAAGAGGCCGCAGAATGGTGGACAGTCCGCCTCAGGGAAGTCGCCCGTCAAGTATCCGCATCGGGCTCTCCTCTTGTGAGTCCTCCCCCCCATGGGCTGCCGGAGATGCCCGGCCAGCCACTGGCGAAGCGCAGTGAGTCGGAAAGCGGTAACGAAGTCCTGGTCCTGGGCCCAATTGCTTCCGCCGTGGAGCGCGTAAGAGGAAGACATCGCCGTCAGCTCCTCGTCAAGTCGGCCAGTGCCGAGGCTGCTCGACATACGGTCAAAGCGACCCTTGATGAACTTGACAGGAGGAAGCGATGGAGTGGGTTGAAATTTGAGGTCGACGTGGACCCCGTCGAGATGCTGTAACTGAAGTCCCCGCCTATCGACGATTCTTGCTCGTCCTTTTGGCGCTCCGTTTCTGATTCACGTCTTGATTCGCTCCGGGGTTCTTCGACGCGGCCTCTCTGTCATCTCCCCGCCGGTTCCACTTGAAAATCCCGTAGGCGAAGGTCATCCAAAAGATGCCCGAGAAGAGACCGAAGAGGATGGAGGTCAGAATATCGCCTATCTGCTGATCCGTTGGCTCGACCGTGGTCATCCGGATACGCACCATCGTGACGATGGGCCAGGACAAGCTTTCCAGGCCCAGTGCCAATGTCGTCCATGCCCAAACCGATCCGATCGTATTCCCCTGCCACACCAGAAACCCTGTCGCGGCTAGCGCTAGGGCAACAGCCAGCCCCACGGGTATCTGGCCCCAGATCAGCCAGAAACCCACTGTCACGACAAGACTTCCGAGAACTGCATTGAGCCGGAGCATCCAGGGCATAGGAGTGGCAACGATGAATTGTCAGACACGGTCGTGGTGCGTTCAGTGTGAAGGGTCCCCATGACGTTGTCAACCAACGCATATTCCGGTCCACTCTGTTGCTTTGCCACGAGGCATCCAGTATCGTGCGGGCACCCTTTTGGAGCAGGGTTGCCTCATGGACCGTTTCATTGTGTTTACAGACCTGGATGGTACGTTGCTTGATTCGGTCACCTACTCATGGGAGGCTGCGGCGGACGCACTCCACCTCCTGCGCGCCCGCCAAATTCCGCTGGTGCTCACGTCGAGTAAGACCAGGGCCGAGATCGAGCCGATTCGGTCTCACCTCCAGAATCAGTATCCCTTCATCGTGGAAAACGGCGGCGCGATCTATACCCCGAAGGGCCTCTTCCCGTTTCCCTTGGAGGGAGCCGCCGTTCGAGGTCCCTACCAGATCATCGAACTTGGAACTCCTTACCCCCGGCTGAGGGCCGCACTCAAGGAAATTGAAGGTGCCCTGGGCGTCCCCCTCAGGGGATTTGGGGACATGCCAGCAGAAGAAGTGGCAGAACGGACCGGACTTGCTCACCCCGAGTCGATCCTGGCTAAGCAGCGAGAGTACGACGAACCTTTTTTGATCGAAGGGGACGCATCGATACTCGGAGCACTCACGAGGCAAGCCGAAGCACGTGGGCTTCATTGTATGACCGGGGGACGGTTCTACCATCTTGCCGGGGACAGCGATAAGGGGAAGGCGTGCCAGATTCTGACGGAGTGCTACCGGCGGCTCAGTACCGGGAAGGCACCGGTGACGACTGTCGGCCTCGGCGATCAACCCAATGATCTCCCGATGCTTGTCGCCGTCGACCGTCCAATCCTAGTGCAACTCCCCACAGGATCCTACCATCCTGGTGTGTCCCTACCGAACTTGGTCCGGGCCACCGGGATCGGACCAGCCGGCTGGAATCAAGCCATTCTCGAACTCCTCCGCGGTGCTTGAGGTGATCCGGAAGCCAGGATCCACGACACGCCAAGGTGAGAGTCCAAGCGGCAGGTCTACGATGTGGCAGGCTGGTCAGCCTGTTGTTTCGGCTGCAGCGGAGGCTGCGCGAGCTGGGGCTCGAGGACTTCAGCGGGCCGGCGACGTTCCAGTGCCAGCTTGATGGTCATATAGAGAACAGAGAGCGCAATCACCGTTAGCGCGTACATCGGAAACATCTCTGTGCCACGGATCCCAACGGTCGCCGGGAGGAACGCCATGACCGCAGCAGCCAAACCGCGAGGCAGGATAGCTGTGATCAGGCGCTTCTCGGTGTCCGTCCACTGACACCACGCCCGCCCGAAGCCCTCTGTCACGGCCCATCGAACCCCGAGTGCGAGGAGAAACAGGATGATTCCCCCGAGCGCAACTTTCCACGTCATCGCCGAGAAATCGAAAATGAGTCCCAGGAGAACGTAGAAGAAGGTTCGAACCAGGAACGACAGCTCTTCATTTAGACGTTTTAAGAAGGTGTCCAATGCGAACTGTGCCTGGTCAAGCTCAAAACCGATCAGGCGTCTGAGCGGCATAGCTAGCCCGCGCACCAGGCTCTGCATGTTCGCCAACACAAGTCCGAAGCACAGGATCGTGATCGCGCCGTTCGCGCCCCACCATTCGGCTATCACGTACAGCACCAAAATGGCCGCCAGCGTCAGCATATAAGAGAGGGCTTGTCCCTGGAGCCATGCCAATAACCTGGCCCACAGGGTACCGGCGATCGCGGCTAGGAGAAGCGCATCCAAGAAGGCATGGACAATGCCGCTGATCATATTGCCCTGCATCCCGGGCTTGGTGAGCATCCCCATGATCGCCAGTGCGATGACGACCACAAACACATCGGTAAACGCCGACTCGAGACTGAGCATGACCTTTGTTGGTTCGCGGAGGGAGGGAAGCTGAGAGACCACCGGGATCACGATCGCCCCTGTGGTCCCACCCAGAATGGCTCCAAGGAGCAGCCCGTTCAGCCACGTTCCCTGTAGGATCAAGGCATAAAACGCCGCGCTCGCCAGCGTGGTCAGGGCGAACACCGCCATCGTAAACAAGAGTGCGACGGGCGCCTCGCGCAGGACCTTGACCAGCTGTAGATTCAGTCCACCGTCAAACAGGATGATGAGAAGGGCGATGGTCCCAAAGTATGGCGCAAGGACGGACACATCGGACGCATCCGCAAGCTTGAGAATCGGACCGAAGAGCACGCCCAGGCCGATGAGAAACAGCACGCTAGGGATCCCGGTCTTTTTGAAAAACACCTCCCCCGCCAACCCGATCAGGATGACCAGGCCAATGAGCCCCAGTACCATCTGCACGCTCAACTGTTCCAAGCGATCACTGTCTCCTACGTACTATTCAGGGATGCCTTCTGACAAATATAACAACAAGTCCTCGAAGTGGCAAAAACGCCATTTTTCCACTCGCCTACGGGGTAGGAGACGGGTCGTGACGGCCCGAATTCGGCTCAAGATGAGGGTTGGTGGAAGGAATCTCAGTCCACGGCCTGAGGCATCCGAGGATCTGAGCGCCCGTTAGTGCCGGGCGCGCGAGAGGAGAGGTCAATAGAATAGCTACACTACAAGAGTTCGAACAGGGTGACGTGCGGCCGCCGCAACCTAAGTCACAGGTGAGTCAGGTCATCCTTGCTGCGTCCGCTGCCCCGTCCGAACTGGCGCTCCAAGAACTCCCTGGCAAGATCCCGCGCTCCCATGCCAAATGCCAGTGCGATGGCCAGTACGGCTCCACCGAACGCAATGCCAAATCCCACCACGACGACATTCTCCGCAATCCCGAGTTGCTCCATCGCCATCGCGATTGCCACAAGCTGAACCGCCCAGCGGGAAAACGCTGCCACCATGCGAGCGGGGGGAAGGCCGGCATTCACCGCGGCGATCAGCACAGCCTGCGAGATGAAGTTCGACAGCAAGTATCCTGCCCCCACGATCACCGCTGCTGTGATCAGGTGCGGGAAGTACGCAATCAGCGACTGTGCGAACTGGTTGATGGGTTGCAGATCGAGCGCGCCCAAACCGGCCATCACCGCAAAGATCAGTACGACCCAGTACACCGTGTGTCCCACGAGGTGTGAAGGCTCACTCTTCACTCCGCCCCGTGCAAACGCCGCGTTCACACCAAGCCGGTGGCTGAGGTGGTCGACCCCGACCACACGAAGCAATCGTTCAATCGCATGACCAACAGTCCAGGCGATAAACCACCCGGCGGACACAATGATGGCCATGGCCAGTACATTCGGCAGGAGCGCGAGGACCATCTGCCCCACCGCTTGTAAGGGACCCAGCAACGCCGTTTCCCAGAATTCTTTCATGGCTGCCTCCACATATCAGGCAAAAGGCGCCTTCCATCGTTGAACGAGATAGGGCTTGAGTTTCTCAAAGGACTCACACAACAACTCAATCCGACCCTCGGCCTCACCAGACGTCAGTCCTTGGGTCTCAAGGACGAAGCTCGCGGTACGCCCAAGGTAGAGTGGGGTCACCGCCTTCAACAAGTGGTCCCGCGGCATGATGCGGCGATGATAGGCAATCGCAACATCGTAGATGAGTTGAGCCCAGAGATCATTTGGTATGGAGAACTCGTTTGAGGGACAATCCTTGAGGGGAAGGAGCCCCTCCATCGTTCCCGGCCCAAGCATCTGCCTCCAGATCAGCTCAAGATCAAACAAGCCTTGACGAAAGCTGTGGATCATCTGGTCCACATCCACGTTGACCGGCTCCACCCCCACTTCATACTGAAAACCGAAGAGCTTCACCGGATTTGATCCAGCCAGGGTGATCCAGATCCCTTCATGCTCTTCCATGAGCGCAAGCACCGCACCCATCACTTGAACCAACATGGCCGAGAGGTCCGCGGCGGGATCCTTCGGGTTGTGGAGCTTGGCTCCCAGAAAACTTTGACACACTCTGGCACCACTCGCGATCGCCTCAGTGGTCATCCAGATGTCGATGCCGAATCGAGCTACATCCGACTCCCAGACGTGCTTATCCAAGTACCACTTAGCCAGGTCTCCGGAGAAACCAAAATCGCCTCCGATCGGCTGGCGGATCCGCTGGCCGTACATGGCTCGGGTCAGCGGATACACGATGCTGTTCGTGATGGTGCCATCGTACTTGTGGCGGAGGTAATAGGGCGCGGCATAGTCATACCCCTCATCGAGGATCGGCCGGATCAACAATTCCACCCACTCTGGCGTAATACTGCGCAGATCCGAGTCCACCACCGCGCAGGCTTTCGACCCAAGCCGCCGGGCGATTTCGAAAATCGTGCGGAACGCGCTGCCCTTTCCCGGAATGCCATGGTAGGGCGTGATAATTTTCTGAAGCGGCCCTTGCTGGTCGCTGATCAGGAGAGCCCCGAAGTCGACAACCGATCGCGCAACGACTTCCGGCGTTCCATCCGTAGAGCCGCCGTCAGAGTTAACCAGAACTGCACGACGGTTTGGAAAATATTTGGCAAGGCCGGCGCTGACGGCGTGGACGACGTGTCCGATTGTGTCGGCATTGTTATAGCTCGGAATGCCGACCAGGATCTCCGCTCCACCGAGTCCCTGGACTTTCGTCTCCGTTTGCTGGGTCAGGAAGGTAGCCGCGTCTGTCATCCTTGCACGTCGTCGTATGCAAATCTTGAGCGCCCGGCCTCGCCTGGCCGGTCGATTAATTCACGCCAGTGGAGAGGAGTTCCCTGAGCCCGTGCAGCGGAATGGCGATCCAGTCTGGCCGATTCTGCAGCTCGTAGTGCAGCTCATAAATCGCCTTTTCGAGCTGAAAGACTCGCGCCACCCGCATGGCATCCTCTCGTGACGCGGGCAAAAAGCGCACCTCGCCGGGCCTGGCCTCAGCAAAGTAGCCCTCCAAGAACGACCGGGTGACAGCAGCTTCCCAGGCTTTCGCAACAGCCTGCGAGCGTTGGAGCCCAGACCTCTCATTCTGTAAGGCCACATGCGCGGCGTAATTGAAGGATCGGAGCATGCCTGCCACATCTTTCAAGGGGCATGCCTTCTTTCGCCGTTCTGCGAGCAGACGCGCAGGCTCGCCTTCAAAGTCCAAAATGACAAAGTCGGTTTCAGTCTTCAGCACCTGACCCAAATGGTAATCTCCGTGGATCCGGATACGATCTACCGGCCTTTTCAGCAGCAGCGTGAGATCAGCAAGACTCTCCAGGCTTCGCGCCTCCAAGCGTTCAATGTCATCAGCTCCCAACCCCAACGAAGAAAGGATTGGGTAAGAAGTCGCTCGCAATTCGGACATGACAGTATGAATCAGCCGTTCGGTATCATGACGCCAATCTGAGATCGTCTCCAAGGTCACCGGCTCCGGAGAGAAGCCTGGCCTGGAAGCATCTGAGGCTAACGCAACGTGCAGGCCACCGGTGATCTCCCCCAGTCTGCGCATCTGGTGAATGAATTCGGTGGGCAGGTCTTGGGTTGCCCGCGCACGAGCGAGCAATGCGTCAAGGTACTGAAGTGTGTAGCTCCACCCGTCACCCTCATTGGGAACAAACTGCTGGAGTACCCCGATTGTAGAGGAGAACGTCGATGATCCGAAGAAAGCGAGGGACCCTTCATACTGAATATGTCCGACGAGAAGCGGGATGTGACGGAATGCCGTCCTCGTGGTCAGAAACTCTATCACCTCAAAATCGGGATTGACCCCGGATCCCAGCTTCCGGATGAGTTTGAGTATCAGACGACGGTCGTAGATGATGGAGGTGTTGCTTTGCTCCGCCTTGCTGCGCTGGATCTGGCGGCCCGTTACAGGCAGGTGCGGTGCACCCGCAGCCGTGTGAGCACAGGTAACCGTTCCCGCCTTGCTCTTCCACTGAGTTTGGTTCCGAATACCATCGAGAAGTGCCGCGCATGCCAGAGGTGCGTCCATGCCATCATGGACTGTCGCGGTCAGCCCAGCACCCTCCAGCACCAACATTGGTGCCGAGGCCTTTGCAGTCGAGGCTCGTGTCGAACGCTTCTGCGGCTGGACGAACATCGGGACCGTGTATATCTCACTCGGCGCCTGATCAAACTCGACGCCCACGAGGGCTAGGAAGGTGGGGTGGGGCTGTTCCGGCAGGAGAACATAATCCAAGAGACGCACACCGGTGAGTCGTCTCCCTTTGGCGCTGAACCAACGTTGCTTGACCAGATACGAAGCGAAGGCCTCTTGTCCGCTGCCCCGAAGCGCGAAGGCTAGGCGATGGCTCCACAAGTCTGCAACCGCAGCCGTGACCTTCTCTGCCCGTCTGCGTGTCCGCATACGTCGAGCCGGTTTCTGCGATCTCCGACTATGAGGCAAGCGTGAAGCCCCACGCATCACCGACGCCCTCGCGTGGTGTTCATCAATTCTAGCTTGAACCAGAAAGACCCGTAAGGGGCCACGCTCAATTGGTACAAATGCTCACCCACGCGAGGGAAACGGTTCCCACTGAGTAACTCGATCACGTCCGCGCCGACAAAACGCCGAAGATCCAATTCGACGGGTTGTGCTGAGCCAGCGAGGTTATTGACGATCAGCAGCGTTTCCCCTTCATATTTTCGGACGTAGGCCAGGATGGCTCTGTTCGTGGGCGTGAGCCACTCGAGCGTCCCTCGACCAAACGTCTTGTACCGTCTGCGGACCGCGAGCATCCGTTTCATCCAGTTCAGCATCGAGTTGGGAACTCGCTGCTGAGCCTCCACGTTGAGACCCTGGTACCCATACACCGGATCGACGTTCAACGGCGAGTACAACATGGCAGTGTCAGCTTTAGAGAAGCCTGCATTCCGGTCTCCAGTCCACTGCATCGGCGTCCGCACCCCATTGCGGTCACCGAGATACACGTTGTCCCCCATCCCCAGCTCGTCTCCATAGTAAATGATCGGAGTGCCGGGCATCGTGAACAGGAGACTGTTGAGCAATTCGATCTTCCGACGGTCATTGTCCAACAAAGGGGCCAGACGCCGCCTGATACCGAGATTCAACTTCATCCTGGGATCGGCCGCGTATTCGCGATACATATAGTCGCGTTCGTCATCTGTCACCATCTCCAGGGTCAGCTCATCGTGGTTACGGAGGAACAAGCCCCATTGGCAGTTGGAGGGGATGGAGGGAGTTTCCCTCATGATTTCTGTGATCGGATGGCGATCTTCTTTCTTGATCGCCATGAAAATGCGTGGCATCAATGGAAAGTGAAACGCCATATGAAATTCGTCCCCATCGCCAAAATAGGGACGTACGTCGGCTGGCCACTGATTGGCCTCTGCTAACAGCATCCGGTCAGGGTACGCGGTATCTACAGCCTTCCTGACCTCCTTCAATACCTCATGGGTCTCGGGCAGGTTCTCGCACGAGGTCCCTTCTCGCTCGACCAGATAAGGCACAGCGTCAACCCGCAGCCCATCGACACCCATATCCAACCAGAACTTCATAATGTTCACGACTTCTTGTCGGACCTTGGCGTTGTCGTAGTTCAGGTCAGGCTGATGACTAAAAAAGCGGTGCCAGTAATACAGCTTCGCTTCCGAGTCCCACGCCCAGTTCGACTTCTCGGAATCGGTGAAGATGATCCGGGTGTCGGCATATTTCTTATCGGTGTCGCTCCAGACATAATAGTCTCGATAGGGTGAGCTTGCATGACGGCGGGCTTCCTGAAACCATGGATGCTGATCCGATGTGTGGTTCAACACCAGCTCAGTGATGACCCGTAGGTCCCGACGATGTGCTTCATCAAGAAAAGTCTGGAAGTCTTTCAGGGTTCCATATTCCTTGTGAATTTCCAGGTAATCGGCAATGTCGTACCCATCATCCTTGAAGGGTGAAGGGTACATAGGCAGGACCCACAGGGCAGTGACCCCGAGATCCTGGATGTAGTCGAGTTTCTCGGTTAGCCCGCGGAAGTCGCCGATACCGTTGGCATTGGTGTCGAGGAAGGCTTTGACGTGAAGCTGGTAGATGATCGCGTCTTTGTACCACAGTGGATCGGACATCGTGACCAGCCCCTCGGATGCTCGTTAGTAAAAGTAGTCGAATTCCTGCTCACGGTGCTTCCAGCGGCGCACGGCGAAGATCGCGGCAGGATCCACTTTTGGGTTCAGTTGAATCCAGTAGTGGTCGCCCTTGACCATATCCCGCCTATTGGTAAGGAGGTTGTGCAATTGATACGTTTCATCCGGGCCAATCTGCAGATCCAAGAGAGGGATACGTAGATTCGCCCCATGCGTCTGGAATGGGTTCAGATTGATCACCACGAGGATAGGGTCCCGTCGGTCCTGCGTCGATTTTCCGTAAAAGAGGATCTGCTCATTGTCGGTTTCGTAGATCCGGAGGTTCTCGAACTCATGCAACGATGGATGGTCCTGTCGGATCTGGTTCACGCGGGTGATGTATTCAATAATGTTGCCCGGCCGGTCCCAATCCCAGACTTTGAATTCGTACTTCTCGGAGTTCCGGTACTCTTCCCTGCCAGGCAAGGCACGGTTCTCGCAGAGCTCATAGCCACTGTAGATGCCATAGCTGGGCGAGGCGGTCGCGGCCAGGACGAGTCGGAACTGAAAGGCTGGCCGACCACCCTGCTGCAAAATTTCGGGAAGGATGTCCGGCGTGTTCGTGAAGAAATTCGGCCGGAAGTACTCCTTCATCTCGGAGTGGGTCAACTCCATGAGGTAGTCGGTGATCTCCTGCTTGAAGTTACGCCAGGTGAAATAGGTGTACGATTGGCTGAATCCGGCCTTGGCCAGCACTCGCATCATCTTCGGCCGGGTAAATGCCTCGGCGAGGAAAATCACGTCCGGATGGTGAGCCTGGACCTCCCGGATGAGCCAAGTCCAAAATGGGACGGGCTTGGTATGGGGGTTATCCACCCGGAAAATTCTCACTCCATGCTCTACCCAGAATAGGATGACCCGCTTCATTTCCTGCCAGAGACCGCGCCAATCTTCGCAGTAGAAATTCAGGTTATAGATGTCCTCATACTTCTTTGGGGGATTCTCGGCATACTTGATTGTGCCATCGGGACGTTTGTAGAACCATTCCGGGTGTTGCGTGCAATAGGGATGATCGGGCGAGCAATTGATCGCGATATCCAGGGCTATCTCCATCCCTTGCTCGCGGGCTGCTCCGACAAAATGGTCAAAATCGGCGAGTGTGCCGAGGCTGGGTTCGATCGCGTCATGACCGCCGTGCTCATTGCCGATCGCGTAAGGGCTCCCCGGATCACTGGGCCTGGCCTTCAGGGAGTTATTCCGCCCCTTCCGGTTCGTGCGACCGATTGGATGAATGGGTGTCAGATAGACGACGTCGAAGCCCATGGCTTTGATTGAGCCGAGCCGAGCCTCGCAATCCTTGAAGGTGGCACTCCGGCCGGGGGTCACGCCCTGCGAACGAGGAAACATTTCATACCAGGTGCCATATCGAGCGCGAGGGCGATCCACTACCACTTCTAGCTCTCGGTCATAAACCGTATAGCTCACACGCTCTTGGCAGCGACGTACTAAGGCAGTAAGCTCGCCGTTGAACGCCAACTCAATTTTGCGCTCCTGGCTGCGGAGTCCCGCCCACTCCTTCAGAAACACCTGCAATTGGCGTTGCTCTGGAGCTTGGGCCCGCTTGACTGCTGCTTCAACGAGCGCTTGCCCTTCCAGTAACTCACTCCTGAGGTCCGGAACAACAAAAGTCTGCTCCTCAAGTTGCTCGCTCAGGGCATCCGCCGGTGGCTGGCTTTTCTTCATCAGCTCCTGCTGCCAACTCTCGAACGTGTCCACATAGGCCGCAACGGTGTAGATGTACCGTGTATTCTCAGAGAGGTCGAAATGGCCGCTCCAGCGGTCATTGTCGAAATGATACATGGGCCTCTCTCGCCAACTCGTCTCGTTGATGGTGCGGTACTGGATAATAGCCGCCAGTACTTCGTGCCCTTCCTTGAAGATATCCGCTGACACCACCAAACGGTCGCCCGTCTCTCGCTTGACGGGGTTGCGCCCTCCGTCAAGTTTGGGGTCCACATGCTCGATCACAACAGTGCCAAGCTCTTGCTGCGCACTGCTGTCGTTCCTCTTCTCGAGCACTCTTCAACCCCCCTTTGCTGGTCCACGCGAGAAACAGCTGAGCAAACTCACTATCGTACGGAGAAGATACTTGGGAATCAGGCGAGGTTCACGATCGCCCCAACAGGCTCATTAAGGCTAAGTAATCGCCCACATGCCGCGTGATGAGGAAATGCTGCCGGGCAAACTCCCGCGCGCGATGTCCCATCTCCTCGGCGACGGCAGGGTTATTCAAGAGGTACCGCGCGTAAAATGCCGTACCTTCGACGGAGTTGACCGTATAGCCCGTCTGGCCGAACGTCACTTGCCGAGTGATTCCGGCCGTCTCCCCTGCGATCACCGGTTTCCCCTTCCACATCCCTTCTGCAATCGTGAGACCGAATCCTTTTGAGGTAGACTTCTGGATCACGATTGTTGCACTGCGCTGAAGCGCGTTGATCTCCAGATCGGACCCCGGCTTGAGACTGAGCACGTGGATATCCGGATCCTTGCCAGCAGCTTCTTGAACTTCATCAAAGACTTTCTGCCCGTCCGGGTCTTCCTGGGGGATGCCGCCGGCCAGCACCAGCCGGCAGTCCTGGTGTGTTTTGATGAGACGATAGGCCGCCACCACGCCAAGAGGGTCTTTGAAGCGTTTGAAGCGTGAGACCTGGAGCAGGATTGGCTTGTCGCGCGGAACCCCCAATTGGTCAAGCGTCCGCTCGGTTTCTTCGGGATTGAGTTCGTGGTTCTTGTCACTCAATGGGTCGATAGACGGATAGACCAGATATTGTGGAATGGGCAGAGGATGCGCGAACTGGGGAATCGAGAACACCGCTGCATCGTACTTCACCACATAGGGACGAACGAACCCCCATATTTTTCGCGTTGGGTGGGACACGTCGAGGTGGCACCGCCAAATCCAGCGTGAATCCGTCGGGGCTTCCTCAATCAACGCCAAAGGAACCGAGTCATGGGTCATCACCACATCAGCCGACAGATCGAGGGTGCGGGCGTTGGCGCGCATAAAATCCAGGTAGGTATCCATCATCGTGTCAGATGCCTTCACTTCATGACCTTGAAGGCCGTGATAGAGACATTGCATGGCTTGAGACGCCGACTCCGGTCCCTGGATCACTTCCCATCGAGCGCGGATCCCCAAATCGAGGAGTAAGGGGACAAGGTTCTGAAGGATCTCAGCGACACCACCTTCCGTGCGGCTGGAATTGACGTGCAGCATGCGTTGACCGCGGACCTGCTGGCTCAGCTTGTAAAGGAGATCGACTTTGCCGGGTGGAGCGACCTCACGATAGGCGCTCAGGTCCTTGGGCATACCACTCTCCCCTCCATGAATCACCTCAAGCAGACGGCCGACTGAGCCATGCATCCAGGATCGCGAGCATTCGAGAGCGAATTCCCTCGAGCGTCAACCCCAAGGGTTGGATGGCGGCAATCTGTCCAGCGAGTTGAGGTAGTCCGAGCCCATTTTCAGACTCGATCCACCCAACAAAGTCTCCGGTCCGGCGCCCTTTACGCAGCCTGGCTTCGCAGATGTGGTTGAAGACCGAGCCTCGGTCGACGGTGGCCAACAGGTCCCTGAATTCCTTCAAACTGGTCGCGCTCACCTCAAGTTCCACCTCGATGATGCGCGAGCGAATGAACTCGAACGGCTCGCCATGGATCAGCCGCGGGACATTCCACAGGGATTTCAGGTGATCGTCGATGATGCCCACGAGCTCCCCGCGCAGCGATTCCAGGTCCCTGAATTCAAACGGATCAAGGAGCCCCAGCCGTTCGCTCAACAGGCGGTCTCGAACGGAGACCGCGGCCCAGGTCGCAAAGTCATTTGGGAAAAGCGTCGGGCCGTGCTCGTGCCTGAGGAAATAGCTGTGGGTATGATAGTAGATGGAGTCCAGGGGCACTTCTTCGATAGCTGACATCAATTCTTGCACGTCGGTGACTCGACGGCCAACCATCTCGTGCAATTCGAGGCAGCCGAGAAAGTGAAAAGGGGTGCTGGTTTTCCGGTCACCCCCCAGATTCGTGCCGACACCTGCCATTCTTAACTCTGGTCCTTGAGCCTTTCTTTGGTTGCTTCGAGCGCCGCATTGAGGCGAGTCGCCGTCCGTCTGAGCGTCTGGCGTGCATCCTTGCCCAAGACTCCCAGCGCTTCACGAGTCTCGTTTGCCACATCGGAGAACTCTTCTTGGGCCACCTTGGCCCCTCTGAGTAGCCGATGACGCATGCTGGTCCCGGGTTCCGGCGTCAGGAGCAACGCTGCGCCGGCACCGAAGAAGACTCCAAAGACAAAGGCCACGACAACCGTGTCACCAGAGCAGCCTCTGGTTGAATCTCCATCGCATCCCATGCTCCCGATCCTCCTCTTTACTCCTTGTCTCCCTTGGCTCGCTTGCGATCTTTTCCTTGAGTGCGCTCAACCAGCATGGTGAGACTTCCGCCAAGGATGATTCCAGCGAGAAACATCAATAGCCAGGCCAGACCCGTGGCTGCCTGTCCTCGGCCGCCAAAGAGGGTACGCCACCAGGGCTGTCCACCCTGGTACCGGACCTGGGCCTCCGCGCCAAGCCAGTCCTCGTGGTGGCTATCTTCGGAACCATCATCCATGAGTGTCCGGTATCGTGGCCTGCTCTGTTTTCTCATGACATCCTTTCCAATAGGGCAACGGGAAGCACCCCTAGCACTTGAGCGACAGGCAAGGCCTGACTGCCCTCTATCTCCACCGTAGTGAGCATCTCTCCCGTCAGAACATTCCGATAACGCGATCGCCCTTTCCAGGATGGAACGGTGACATGTGTATCTGACCATACCTCCGTTCCCATCGGGGGACCCTTGGCCTCGGGGCTCAACCCTGCCACAAGCCGTGGCACCACCGTCACAACCGCCTGATCTCTATAAATCCTGGTAAACGTACAGAGGTGATCGCTCTGGCTGCCTCGGCTTTCCAAGGGGACGTAGTCCCCTTCTGAGAACAGTGCAGGATGGTCCCGGCGAAATTCGAGTGCCATGGCAGTTATGTACATTTTGATCCTGCCGTCGGCCCGTGCTTCAACAAGACCTCGAACCAGACTTCGGCGATCCGTCCCCGCATCCGCTACCGCCCGCCGGAGGACCGTCAGGAGTTCTGCCCGCCTCCCGTAATCGACCGGGTGGCGATTGTCCGGATCCACCAGATTGAAGGCCCAAAGCTCCGCCCCCTGATAAAAATCGGGGATGCCGGGAGCTGCCACTTTAAGTATAACCTGGGAAAGGGAATTGGTCATGCCATATTGAGCAATCGTCTCCTGGAATGGCAGCAAGGCGTCTAGGAAGGGATTCGCCTGGCTACGGTCCAGGATGGCCTCAATAAAGCCTCGGACGGCATTCTCGTACCCCTGCTCCGGGTTGACCCAGCTGGTATGCACCTTGGCTTCCCGAAGGGCCTTGGTCATATAGGACTGAATTCGGTCACTGAAAGTCCGGTACTGGGTGTCATCGAGGGGGCTGAGGGGCCAGGCGCCAATCAATGTCTGATAAAGGAGATACTCCTCGTTCCCGTCCGGAGCGGGCTGGCCCTCCATCTCCGTCTTGTGTCGTTTGTTGAGTTTCGCCCAGGTAGTCAACTGTGCTCTCCAGACTTTAGGGAGTTCGGACAGCACATTGATGCGAGCCCGCACATCCTCACTGCGTTTCGTGTCATGCGTCGATGTCGCCGATAGCGAATGCGGCCAGTGGGCTTGTCGCTCTCGCATCCACTCATGGAACGCGGCAAGGGGGAGGCCGAACTGGGAGGGTTCCCCACCGACCTCATTCAGCGACGCCAGACGGTTGTAGATGTAGAAGACCGTGTCCTCG
Organism: Nitrospiraceae bacterium; assembly: GCA_046759485.1. Lineage (GTDB taxonomy): Bacteria > Nitrospirota > Nitrospiria > Nitrospirales > Nitrospiraceae > JBHICF01. The sequence goes on along the minus strand of JBHICF010000012.1, from coordinate 6,559 downwards.
ATGCCCTTCGCGGTGACCGGACTGGTGGTCTGCTGGAATTTCATGACGAATTGCAGCCGTTCCCGTCTATCCTGTGGGGACCAGTCCTCCGTCAGCTTAAGGAGCAGGTCACGGACAAAATCAAACGCGACTCCGCTCAAGGCGGGATTCCTGCGTTTCGCCTTTGCCACTGCCAGCTGGATATAAGCTCGATCCCGTTCTGTTACCCGCTCCTGGCTCTCTGTCACGTAAGTCCGGTAGACAGGAAAGCACGCGATAATTTCTCGGATGACATGCGTCAGATTATTCAAGGTGAAGTCCCGGGACCAGCGGTCCCGTTCAGACAGACAATCCAGGTCATGTCCTAGGACATTGAGCTCGCTCGACATCGATACACCCATGATCAACTTCTTCTTCTCATAGGCGAGTTCCTCATAGGAAAGCCGGTTGCGGATGAACCGATGATAGATTTCGTCGAACGCTCGCTCATTGCCCCGATCGACAAACAATCCGTTCAGCCGGGCGAGAAAGTCATAGCCCGTGGTTCCGAAGACAGGCCAATCTTCAGGAAGCACTTCAGCCTGCCCGAGAATCTTCTCAACCACGACAAAGAGGTGCTTTTGATCGGCAGTCTGGCGACGACGAAATTCCTTCGACGCCCAGTTCTGTAGCTGCTTCAAGTAGCCTCCGGGATTGTACAAGCCATCCACATGGTCGATTCGAAGACCGGTGACGCATCCCTCCTTCAACAGCCTGAAAATGAGTTGGTGGGACTCCTCGAAGACAGCAGGATCCTCCATCCGGATCGCTGCCAGTTCGTTAATATCGAAAAACCGCCTGTAGTTAATTTCTTCGGAAGCGACGCGCCAGTAGGCAAGCCGATACGCTTGATCGTCAAGGAGTCCGTCGAGGAGGTCAAAGCTTCTCGGATCGCCTTTCGTGCCATTGCAGATGCGCACATTTTCTTCTAAGAACGCGCGCACCTGGGGACTTGCTTTCACAACATTCGCCAATCGCATCCTGATGATCTTCTTTTCACGATAGCGCTCGATGACCCGCTCTGGGGTGCGGTCACCTCGCGAGGGCAGATGGCTGAGTGCTGTGATAATGCTCTGCAGTTCTTGGACCGATGGATCAGCGGCACCGGCATGCTGAATGAGTTCATCCAGACGCAGGCTCAGGATCCTCACCGATGATTTCGGCGCAATGGGGAGTTGGTGGTCGTAATAGCGAATGGAAAATTCGCCGTCCTTATAATGGAGCACGACCTCTTGATTCTCCAACACCTTCCCATACTGGTCGCCTAGGATGGGGAGCAGCACACGATCCTGTAACTCAGGCTTCACCGGATTCCAATCGATGTCGAAGAATGTCGAGTAGCGAGAACTTGAGCCGTTTTCCAAGACGTCCAACCACCATGCATTACTCGACTGCCCGATTCCCATATGATTGGGAACCACATCCAAGATCTGCCCCATCCCATGTTGTTGCAAGGCAGCGACGAACTGTTGATAGTCTGTCGGAGTCCCGATCTCGGGGTTTAGCGTGGTTGGATCAACAATGTCATATCCATGAAGGCTGCCTGGCACAGCCTTCACGTACGAGGACGCGTAACAGTCGGTCACACCAAGGGCGTGCAGGTAGGGCACGATGCGCGCCGCATCCGCAAAGGTAAAAAGTCGATTGAATTGGAGCCGGTAGGTGGATCCCGGGATGCGAGGTGTGGCAGGTGACGTCACTGCGATATCCGCTCGGGCGACTCTCTCGCGCTGATGGCGTGGCCGCCCAGCGACCGCCCTCTCGGAAGCACGACCAGGCCGGACTTGACGACCTGGTAGGTCTTTCGATCAACGACTGGGTTCAGACCAATTTCAGCGCCCGCCGGAATGATGTTGAACCGGTCTGCAACCACCCTCCGGAGGTGTGCCTTCGACCCGACGATCGAGCCATCGAGAATGACACACTCTTCAATTTTGGCTCCGTGTTCAACTCTCACATTCCGGCCAATCACCGATCGACGAATCTCAGATTCGATCACTTGGCTTCCCTGGCCGACTAGGGCGTCATCGAGCCTGCAGCGAACGAAGCTCGCAACCGGACCGTCGTAGCTATCGGTCAGGACGGGCCACTGGCTATTTCGCAGGTCGAAGATCGGGGTCTGTCCTAGGATATCCATGTGAGCTTGCCAGTACGCCTCAAGCGTGCCCACGTCCCGCCAATATCCTGGCTCCTCGTAGGGCTGCAGGCCGGGCACGACATTCTCTTGGAAATTATAGGCGAAGACTCGGTGGGCCCCAATCATATTCGGAATGATGTCACGCCCAAAATCGTGCGAGCCAGGCCGAGCCGCATCGTGCTCAAGAAGCTGTAGTAAGACGTCGGTCGTGAAGATGTAATTCCCCATCGACGAGAATGCACGCTCAGGATCCTGCGGCATAGGCTTCGGTTGCTTTGGTTTCTCTTCGAAGCCGACAATCCGGTTCTCCCCGTCAACTTCAATAATCCCGAACCCCTTCGCTGCATGAAGCGGGACCGGCAGGGCCGCCACCGTGACATCCGCTCGTGATTCTGCATGGAATCGGACCATCTGGGTGACGTCCATACGGTACACGTGGTCCGCCCCGAACACGACCACGAGGTCAGGGGCAAAGTCGCGGATGAGGTTGAGATTCTGATAGACCGCGTCGGCGTTCCCTTCGTACCACCCTCCCCTCGCTTTCATTTGTGGGGGCACAACCGTAATGAAATTCTCCTTGATTCTTCCGCCGATCCGCCATGCTCGACGCAGGTGCTCAATCAGGGATTGCGATCGATACTGCACCAGGACATACATCGCGAGAAAGCCTGAATTCAGAAAATTGCTTAATACGAAATCAATGATCCGGTACTTGCCCCCAAACGGGACGGCCGGCTTGCTACGCAGCTCTGTCAACGGCATCAGCCGTTCGCCTTTCCCGCCAGCCAAGATCATTGCCAGAACGCGCGGGGTGTGTCTCCGCTCGACCATCGGACGTCCTCCTCACACGAGAGCGTAAATACTCCGCTCCAGCACTGCCTGAATGTCATCCCGCCGGTGTTTAAAGGTACCCGCCTTGTCGAACAGGAGATGATGCGTCAGAAGCCCTAAGGAGAAGGCTGAAACGGCCATGGCGAGTTCACGCGCGGAGGCGCCTGCGCCCCCTCGACCGTTCAATGCGGGCTCGATGACCTCTGCCAACTGGTCGAGGTACACATTGTAGACCTTGCGCAGATCATTCACCGGCTCGGTCGTGAATTGCAGCAATCCTCGTATTTGGTGGAAGAAGAGGAGATATTCGGGGTGCTCGATATGAAACTCCAACTGAGCCTGAATGATCCGGCTGAGAATCTTGGAGTCAGGTTTCACCCCATCGATTGCCTCGCTGGTCCGAGCCAGCAACACATCAAGGCCCAGCTGCAGCAAGGTCTTGAGCAACTCCTCCTTGGTCTCAAAGTACTGGTAGAAGGTGCCCTTGCCAATGTCTGCACGTTCCGTGATGTCCTCGATTTTCGTCCAGTAAATTCCCTGCTCGTAGAACAACCCCAGAGCAACACCGAGCAGAATTTTCCTGGTCTTTTCCTTCCTGCGCTCGACTCTCGAGGGAGGCGTCTGCAGCATTGGTGATCTCCTTACATTATTATTCTCAGAGGTGTCCAGTGGAAACTCCGTGGATTTTCGGGAGCCTTGCGAAACCTAGTTCGACTGCCTCGCATCTAGGACTGTCATTGCTCTGCGACGAGGTTGCGCTGGCATGCCTGAATCAGACTGCCAAGACGGTTTCGAACTATTGGTCGAATTCGACCATGCAGTCGACTATAAGGATTAGTCATACCACTGTCAACATCTTTGAGATGGAGTCTATGTGGACCTCACTGCCATTTGGCTGAATACGAGAAGAGGTCGGTGGGCATGCTGTCTTCGCCACTGAGAGTGTGCTGTGCTTCACGTCACTCCCATGTCTCACGCCAGTGAACGGGCAGGTGACTTTGAACCGTTGGCGCGTACCAGCCCATGGTTATGTGTGACCTCAGTGCACAGTTCAGCTGGCTTTCGCGTACGCTAATGGGAACGCTGGTTGTTTGCCAATCTTGCTGAGGCTCTTGGTGATCCGGTCTCCGTTTCCCCAGTCGCTCCAGAGGACATCAGTCACCTCAAGTGATACCACGTGACTTGGCATGCGCTGGAGCAGATCCAAGGAAAAGTTCCTCATGGGCATGTTTCGATACAGGGACGTCAACGTGGTGTCCTCCTGCTCCGTCCCCATGACCGCCTGCACGCCTTCAAGCAGTTGCATGATTTGGGGGCAACAACGCCAGCCCAGCCCCCAGAGCGTTTCGACCTGTCCCACCATGACAAACGTGTTCCATAACGCCCCCGAGTTCCAGGCGTGTTGCGCCGCCCCCGGAGCAGGTTTTTCAAGGAACGCCGAGACAGCTCGTAATCGATGGTCTCCATAGTAGCCGAGATCAGGGCCGGGTAGCATCCATCCGTAGTCCAGCTCCAACTCGTCCGGTGCGATGCCCAGCAACAGGACCCGCTCCTTGAGTAATTGGACGACCGTGATCGCCTGACGTACAGCCTCAAGGAACCGTTCTTCTGGATACACGAAGTGGTCCGAAGGATAGATCACGACCGTGGCCCGTGGGTCACGGGCACGCACATAGGTGAGTGGCAGGAAAATACCGGCCACCGTGTCTCGGTTGGCCGGCTGCAGAATGACTCGCCCGGGGCGGTCAGCGAGTTGTGGCAGAGCCTCCTGTCGATGGGAGCGAGAGATGACCGTGACCTTGTGGTCAGGTGCTGTAATCTGGTCCGCCCGGTCCAGAGTATGCTGCAGCATGGACCGGGTTCCGACGAAGGTACAATACTGTTTTGGTCTGTGATGGCCTAACCATTGTTCGATTAAGTGGCCGATGCGCTTCCCCTCTCCTCCGGCGAGAATAATAGACCAGAGTCGAGAGAGTTCATCCGTCCGTTGCATGACTCCCTCCCTTTCTGGTACGAGCCTACGCCGTGCACGCCATTGCCAGCGCGGTGTGCCCGCCCTGGTAAAGGGGGATGTCGCGCCTGAATCCGAGCGTCACCCCCTCTCAGTGCAAAAACTTGCTGCTGCCAGTCCAACTATGAACCGTTCCGACATCATCTGATCTGTCCCGACCCTCGTCTGAGCCCGCCGCTGGGGCTTCACATCGAGCCCGCGTGAGCTCTCCTTACCCAACCATCTGCCGACCGCGGTCGAGAACATCGTCAACAACCTCTTCGACCGCCAGCTTCGCGTCCTCCGCCACTCGAGTCGCCCTTTCGCCGACGTCTTCAGCGAAGCGGCGGATCTGTCTCCTCGTCTTGGCTCCCGACTGCGGTGCAGCCACAACACCAGTTCCCGCCCCGAGGACAAGACCCGCCAGGAACGCACCCACTGTAATTGCCATGCTTCGAGTTCCAGCACTCATGATGAGATCCTCCTTTGCTTCAGTGTGAGTTCTTATCAAAGCCTTCGACGGTCACTAACTGACACGACGCTGTCTCCCTCGCTGCTCTCCATCCGTATATTGTGTGAGGCTGCTGCATGCACGAGTTCAGACACCGGCAATCTCCGTCAATCGCTCCTGAACACGGGGCGAGAGAGTGGGGAATCTGATCCCCATCCCCGGCGCAAACGAGTAATGATCCGCCTTCGGACAGATCCATGCCACAACCCCCTTCGCCTCCACCCATTCGTCGGTGCCATCCGGGAGGGTGAATGCGAGAGTCACGCTGGTGCCAACTGACAGATGGTTCGTGCACTCGATAAAGAGCCCATTAACCCCCACCCCGGACGAGACGCTGTCGAACATCTCGCCGCTCGGGCTCGTGCACCGGACATTCACCTTACGCAATTCCCGAGCGCCGCGATGTAACTGCCGAGGGTGGCTCTTCGGACTAGAAGCTTGGATGTGACTGATCACCGAATCCCATGTCACGGTCCCGATGAGGCGGCCTACAGGGTCGAGCAAGCTCATCGTTTCTCGCTCACAGTCGAGTTCCAGCGACTTTCCGCTATGCGCCATCGTGTCACTCATGAGCAACTTGAGCACCTGCCCAGGTTGGAATACACTTCCGGCTGGATTCGACGCTGGTGTGGTCTCGCGACGCCGCGGGATGCCCCCGGGCGTGATATCCGATGGGTTAAGACTGATACCCATATACACCTCCCGAATATGAAGTCCACACGGGCCTGACAATCAGTCTGTATCGGGCCTAGTTCTGAAGGTCACCTTACGTATGAGCCGTCACTGCCGAAAGGCGGAAATTCCGCCATAATTGACCTGCTGGACGATAGTGACTGTGTAGTCTAAATTGACCGATAAGTCAATTATATCGCTTTTCCCACCCATTTGTCAATCCCCAAATTCTTGAGAAGCGGGTTCATATACTACAACATCTTGTGGTACCTTAACAGACCCTCCCCAATCGTTGTTTTGACTTCTCCTGGTTGGTCTTGCTAGGCTAGTGCCTCGATGTCTCGCAAGGCGACCCCTCCCGTTTTATCGCGAGTTCTTTTTACCCCTGCAGATCTGTCTC